>JAGBWX010000054.1 GCA_017629575.1 Spirochaetales bacterium
AGGCAAATTGCCATCATGATAATTGCAGGAATTGCGCATTTAAGCTTTCCTATCTTGTCAATGATTCTTCCGCCAATAACGCTGATGACAGAAGCTGCGATCAAGAGGATGCCAAGGATTATTGCATAGTTGTCAAAACCAAGGTATTGCTGAACATAGATAATAAGGTATGGGTAGAATACCTGCATTCCAATTGAGTTGATGCAGAATGCAAAGAGTATGATATAAAGTCCCTTATTATTTATTAATGTAGAAGGCTTGAACCCAAATGCAAGGTTTTCCCAATAACTATTCTCGTTATCTTTCTTTCTAGGCTTTTCCTTATCGATGAGAACTAGTGATGACGCTCCAGTGATGAGCATTATAACTGCGATAATGCCAAAGAAGAGGGACCATCTGCCCTGCTGTGTAAAGCCATCCAAGAAGCCAAATACAAGAAGCATTGAAATCAAAGGAAGAATCTGGATTACGCCCTCTGTCTTTGTTCTATCCTTAGTATCTACCTGCTCTGTTACATAGGCATTGAAGCATGCATCGTTTGCTGTAGAACCAAAGAATGTCATAATTGCATCCATGATGATTACTGCCCATGCAGCAGCTACTTCGCCACCTAATTTTTCAGGCGATATCAAAGAAAAGAGCGCAATGGTGATGGCCCATATAATGTAGCCACCGGAGATAAAGAATTTTCTCTTTCTGATTTTATCTGAAAGGGCGCCAATAAATATTGTTGAAAGTGTCGCAACTGTCGCAGAAACAGACACCATCAAGGCAATATAATCTGGATTTGTTGAGATTGTATTGTACAAGAATACGTTGAAATACATGTTCTCAACTGTCCATGCAAGCTGGCCTGCAAGACCAATTGAAATGATTGCTGTCCAAAGTTTTTTAGTCATGTAATTGATTATATAACTTTATGTTAAAAATAAGGAAGAAGTGTTAGAAAAGAAACAATAATGGGCGATATAGTACTAAAATTATCGATATATTAAGTTAAAAAACCATTTTGTTTTTATGAAGATAATGAAAAATGTCTGTTTAGTACAAATCTTTAACCTTATAAAATAGACAAATCTGCATAAAAGTGTCGCTTTATACTTTGTTTTTTGCTAAACCGAAAGTTCTTTATAGCATTTGTTTAATGAAATCCTTTATACTAAAGTGAATTCTTTATCAAAGGGAGGTTTATTGTATGAATAAACTCAGAAGAATAACAGTTCTTGCTCTTATCGCACTTCTTTCTGTTTCTGCAGTTTTCGCACAGGGCCAGAGCGAAGCAGCAGCTCCAGCTCCAGCAGCTTCAGGCGCATTACAGCCAGAACAGGCAGATAAGACACTCGTTATTGCAGTACCTGCAACATTCGAAGAAAAGTGGAATCCTTTCCTTGCTGAATCAGCTTACGACCAGGACGTTCTCGACCAGATTTTCGTTAGCCCAATCAGAATCAACAAGGACAACGAAGTAATTCCTTGGGGTGGTAACATCACAACAACTGAGAACGCTGACGGCACAGTTACTTACACAGTAACAGTAAAGCCTGGCATGAAGTTCTCTGACGGCGAAGAAGTTACAATCGACGACTACCTCTACTCAGTATATGTTTGCTCAGACCCATCTTACACAGGTCCTTCAGCTCTCATCATCGAGGACATCGTTGGTATTAAGGAATACTACTATGACGATCCTAACTACTCAGAAGTAATTTCAGGTTTCGCAGCAACAGCAGCAGAAAAGTACTCACTCGACACAATCAGCAAGGAAGACTACATGACATATCTCATCGAGACTAACCTTGAAGGATGGTGGGGTGGTCTTAACAGCTATGACTGGAAGGGCTATGCAGAAAGCGAAGGCTTCGGTGCTCAGTACGCAGCAATCGACGCAACAAACGCTGACGCAGTTCTCACACTTATCGCAGAAATCGAGTATGCAAACTACTTTGGCAGCTATGATCCTCAGACATGGTGGGAAGCAAAGCTTGCTGAATCTTACATCGCTGGCAACCTCGCTGATGGCGTAGACGTACCAGAGATCTCAGGTATTAAGAGAATCGACGACTATACAGCAACAGTTACATATGCTTCAGTTAACATCTATGGCGACAGAAGCATCTCATTCGCATTTGCTCCAGCTCATTACTATGGCGAATTCAAGAAGGGTGACGTTTCAGCTATCCTCTCTAACATGCAGCCAGTTGGTTCAGGCCCATATGTATTCAAGGGCTTCGCTGACAACATTGCAACAGTTACAGCTAACGTTAACTACTTCGAAGGCGTTCATGTAATTGGTACAGTTAAGTTCCAGTATGTTCCAGAAGCTGACGCTCTTGCATCACTTTCATCAGGCGTTATCGATATCTGTAACCCATCAGGTTCAAAGGAAAACGTTGAAGAGCTCGACTCACTCGGCCTCGCATACGACCTTACAGACAATGCTGGTTACGGCTATTCTGGTTTCAACTGCAACAATCTCGACCAGAACATCAGAAAGGGTCTCTTCTCTCTCATGAACAGAAGAGCTTCAGTTGCTGGTTACTATGGTTCAAAGATTGCTCAGGTTATCGAAAGACCAATGACAACAGTTATTGCTGAGTATCCAGATGATGCAGCAGAATACTATCCATACGATCCTGCAAAGGCTCTTGAGTACTTCAAGGCAGCTGGTTATGAGCAGGTAAATGGCAAGCTCGTTAACAAGGCTGGCGAACAGCTCGTAGTTAACGCTTACATCGGCGGTGACGGTGTTGGTGACCACCCAGCATATGCTATGTATACACAGGCAGCAGAAGATATGGCAGCTCTCGGCGCTGAATTACAGATCAACGACGTACAGTTCGCAGTTCTCCAGTCAGCTATGAACGACGGTACAGCTGATATCTTCACACTCGCATGGGGTAACGTAAACACATGTGATAAGTCTTCACAGTTCGCTTCAGACGGCGGTCAGAACAGATACAATGTTAAGGACGCTAAGATGGACGCTCTCCTCGACGAAATCATGAAGACTGTTGATCTTGAAGAGAGAAAGGCTCTCGTAGCAGAAATGCTCGACCTTGCTATGGATCTCGCTATCGAGCTCCCACTCTATCAGAGAAAGAATATCCTCGCTTACAACGGTGACAACGTTGACCTTTCTTCATTCCCTGAAGAAACAACAGCATTCTGGGATTACTCTTCAGAACTCTGGAAGATTAGAATGAACTAAACCCCGCTTTTGCGGTTTTTGTCCAGGGGACGTCTCTTCCCCTGGACTGACTTTTGTCTAGGAGACACAAATTGAAACAGTACATATTAAGAAGATTAATAATAAGCCTTGTTGTTATTCTTGGAGTATCAATGATGCTTTACGCTCTCGTACGTTCAATGCCTGCGGACTACGTTAGCTTATCTACATCATCTTCTCAGAAGATTACTGAAGAGATGAGAGACAATCTTAGGAAAATTTATGGCCTTGATAAAGGCATTATAGAAGGTTATTTCGACTGGTTATGGTCAGCTCTCCATGGAGATCTTGGAGTTTCTCTCACAAGAAATAGACCTGTAGCAGAAGTTATAGCTGAATATGCACCGGTAACATTCACTGTTGCCTTAATTGCTCTTATTTTGGAGCTTTTGATTGCAATCCCTCTTGGCATCGCTGCAGCTCGCAGACAGTATTCTAAGTTCGACTATGCAATTACAGCGTTTGTATTCATTGGTATTTCTATGCCAATCTTCTTCCTTGCAGCACTCCTGAAGAAATGTTTTGGCCCTTACGGCTTCAGTTTGCTTCCGATTTCAGGAATGCTCACAGCAAGAGTTAACTATCCTGATGGCATGACATTTGCTAAGCTCATGGACTATGCTCAGCATCTCGTTCTTCCTATCACATGTTTCGTAGTAACAGGTGTTGGTGGCTATTTGAGATATGTTAGAACAAACATGCTTGATGCTCTCTCTGCAGATTATGTAAGAACAGCAAGAGCTAAGGGTCTTCCTGAATCAACAGTTGTTTATAGACATGCATTCAGAAACACTCTTATTCCAATTGTTACTATCCTCGGCGGCTCTCTGCCTGGATTGTTCTCTGGTGCTGCTGTAACAGAAGGCATCTTTGCTCTCGAAGGTCTTGGAAACATCGCCCTCAAGGCATCTTATATGGCAGATATCCCATACCTTATGGGATTCAATATGTTCTTGGTTGTATTGACTGTTATTGGTTATCTCATCACAGATATCCTCTATGCAGTTGTAGACCCTAGAGTAAGACTAGGTTAAGGAGGAAAGCTATGGATTATAAAGAAGATGATGAACTCCTTAAGAAGGAAAATGCAGCTGAAGAATTTGTATATGATGAGGAAGCTGCTGAAGACTATGAGGCAAATCAGGTATTTATGACTCCTGGCCAGATGGTTTTCAGAAGATTCATGAGAAACAGGCTTGCAGTAGTTGGTATCTGCGCAATTGTTTTCATGTTCCTCTTCTGCTTTGTTGGACCATTCTTCTCTCCATATTCAGAGACAGAGCTTTTCTATAAGACAGATATTGACGAGCATCCAGATGCAGAGCTTATCTACTATAGAACCAAGGCTGTCCAGAGAGGGGACATGAAGTTCACAGTCTACTATGACATGCACACAGGTGAAGAGTGCGATACTGTTCCTACAAACATCATTCTCGACACTCGTGCTAAGCCATCTAAGGATCACATCCTTGGCACAACAGAAATGGGCCAGGATATGTTCACAAGATTGATGTATGGTGGAAGAATCTCCCTCATGCTCGGCTTCGTAGTTGTTTTCGTTGAGCTCTTGATTGGTGTTACAATGGGTGGCATTGCTGGCTATTATGGTGGCAAGGTCGATATGATCATCATGAGAATGGTTGAGATTTTCCAGTCAATTCCATTTATTCCTCTCATGCTCATCATTTCATCCCTCCTTATCTCATTCAAGGTTAGCCCAAGAGACAAGATCTACTACACAATGTTTATCATGGGTGTTATCTACTGGGCTGGTGTAGCTAGAATGGTTAGAGGCTCTGTTCTTTCAGTAAGAGAGCAGGAATATATGCAGGCTGCAGAAGCAACAGGCATCAGAACTAGCAGAAAGATCTTCAAGCACATGATTCCAAACATCATGCCTATCATCATTGTTATGGCAACAATGGACCTCGGTGGCGTTATTTTGATGGAATCAACAATGAGCTACCTCGGTATCGGCGTTGGCGCTCCATACGCTAGCTGGGGCAACATGGTTTCTTCTGTTAACAATGCTATTGTTATGCGTAACTGTCCTTACCTCTGGATTCCACCAGGAATCTGTATCCTTATTACCGTTATGGCATTCAACTTCATCGGTGATGGACTTAGAGATGCCTTCGATCCAAAGATGAAGAGGTAGTTTATGATCAGCGAAAAGGATAGAAAAGAACAGCTGAAGGCGATCAAGAAAGAGAACGCTAGACGCTATAGAGAATATAACAGAAACAAGAATAAGAAGGTTGCTGAGAGCACTTACCTCACAGAGATGAAGGACGATTCCAATCTCCTTGAAATTGAAGACCTCCACACATGCTTCTATACAGATATCGGAACTGTTAGAGCTGTTGATGGCGTTACTTTCAACATCCCTAAGGGTAAGACTGTTGGTGTTGTAGGTGAATCAGGCTGTGGTAAGTCTGTTACTTCACTCTCTGTAATGAGACTCCTTCAGGAGCCTCAGGGACAGATTTCATTTGGTTCTATCAGATTCAATTCCAAGGATGGAAAGCCAGTAGATATCGCTAAGGCATCTATCAAGGCTATGGAGAAGATCAGAAGCCGCGAGATTTCAATGATCTTCCAGGAGCCAATGACTACTCTTAACCCTGTTCTTACAATTGGTAAGCAGATTGATGAAGTTCTCGAGCTCCACACAGACCTTAAGAAGAACGAAAGATATCAGAAGGTATGCGATCTTATCTCAATGGTTGGAATCTCCAATGCAGATAGAATCTACAAGATGTATCCACATGAACTCTCTGGTGGTATGAGACAGAGAATCGTTATTGCTATGTCACTTGCTTGCGATCCTCAGCTCATTATCGCTGACGAGCCAACAACAGCTCTCGACGTTACAATCCAGGCACAGATTCTTGAGCTCATGAGAGATCTTAAGGATAAGATTTCTGCTTCAATCATGCTTATTACTCACGACCTTGGTGTTGTTGCAGAGATGGCAGACATTGTAGTAGTTATGTACGCAGGTAGAATCATTGAGCTTGGTACAACTCGCGATATCTTCAAGGATCCACGCCACCCATACACAATCGGACTTATGAAGTCTAGACCTAACATGATTGGCGAGGATGAGAAGCTTTATTCAATTCCAGGCAATGTTCCTAACCCAATTAACCTTCCTAACCACTGTTACTTCAAGAACAGATGTGAAAGCTGCATCGGTAAGTGCAACAATCCATATCCAGGCCTTGTAAGCATCAGCGATACACACAAGGTTGCATGCTGGAGATTCATTGAGGAGGAAGCTAAATGAGCGAAAAGGAAAAGACCCTTGAATTAATAGATCTCAAGAAGTATTACCCAATCAAGAAGGGTGTCCTCCAGAAGGTAGTAGGCCATGTTAAGGCTGTAGACGGCGTTTCCTTCCACATCAATAAGGGCGAAACATTCGGTCTTGTAGGTGAGTCAGGCTGCGGTAAGTCTACAATCGGTAAGACTATCATTCGTCTTACACCTCCAACAGCAGGTCAGGCACTTTATAAGGGTACAGATATCTTCTCTCTTGATAAAAAGAGCCTCAGAACTCTTAGACCACATGTACAGATGATCTTCCAGGATCCATATTCATCCCTCAACCCAAAGATGCCAGTTGGCGAAATCATTGGTGAGGCTGTAAGAGAGCATGGAATCGTATCTGACAAGGATTATAGAGAATATGTCATGAATATCATGAAGATTTGTGGTCTCAGACCATATCATATCGACAGATATCCTCATGAGTTCTCAGGTGGTCAGAGACAGAGAATCTGTATCGCAAGATCAATTGCGCTCAATCCTGATCTTGTAATTGCTGACGAACCAGTATCTGCACTCGACGTATCTATTCAGGCTCAGATCATCAACCTGATGAAGGACATCCAGCAGAGAAATGGCATCAGCTATCTCTTCATCTCACACGACCTTTCTGTTGTTGAGTACATCTCTGATGTTGTTGGTGTTATGTACCTTGGTTCACTTGTTGAGCTTGCACCAAAGAAGGAGCTCTTCAAGCACCCAGCACATCCATATACACAGGCTCTTCTTTCTGCAGTTCCTGTACCAGATCCAGATGTAAAGATGAACAGAGTTCTTCTTCAGGGAGATATTCCATCTCCTGTTAACCCACCTTCAGGCTGTAAGTTCCATACTCGCTGTCCTTATGCAAAGCCAATTTGCTCAGAGGTAACACCAGAGTTCAAGGAACATGCACCAGGTCACAAGTGCGCATGTCATTTGTATAACGACGGTAGCTGGGTATAATCACAAAGGTCACTTCGGTGGCCTTTTTTAATAGCTAGAGCACCCTAAATTGGGTGCTCTTAAGGAGATTAACGGAAACATTAAACAATGGCATTATTATGATATGGTGTTAACTGGACGTATATTGTCCTAATGAATTGTTTAGTGTGCACATTCTTTGTAAAACGATTTCAATAAGCATTATGTATCGTCTTTATTTGCTGTTGGCCCTATGTATGAGATATGCATGCATTTTTAGAGTCGATTTTTAACTTATTTTTTTATATTTCATTGAATAACGAAATTGACAGCAGACAAGATAATGGTATAAATTGTATGAGTTGGACATTGGTCTGACTAAATTTAAACCAAAGTATAAACTGGAGGGTAAAATCTAATGGCTAAGAATATGGCTCCTAGATTTAAGCAGTGTAGAAGACTTGGGGTTAATGTATGTGGACACCCTAAGGCAATGAACAGAGCAAATGCACCAGCATTTGCAAAGAGAAAGAAGCCAACTGAATACAGCAAGCTTCTTACAGAAAAGCAGAAGCTTAAGGCTTACTACGGTGTTATGGAGAAGCAGCTCCACCACTACTATGAAGAAGCTCACAAGAGCGACCTCACAACTGGTGCAGCACTCGTAATCCAGCTCGAGAAGAGACTTGACAACATCGTTTACAGAATTGGCTTCGCAAACTCAATCAGACTCGCAAGACAGCTTGTAAATCATGGTCACATCCTCGTTAACGGCAAGAAGGTAGACATTCCTTCATACCAGGTTAAGGTTGGCGATGTTGTATCAATGAAGGAAAAGTCAAGAAACAACGAGCAGTTCAAGGCATGTTTCCTTGGTCACCCAGCTTTCAATCTTCCATACATTGAGAAGAACACAGATGAGTGGACAGGTAAGCTTGCAAGAATGCCAGAAAGAGCTGAAGTTCCAATTCAGGTTAACGACCAGCTCGTAGTTGAGTTCTACTCAAAGTAATCTCACAGTCTTCAATAGATTCTCTGCCAGTTATCCGGGCCACATCCGGAGAAGAGAAGGGAGCAAGGCCCCATTCCAATATGCCTACTTCTGGAAGCGCAAGCTGGCGGCTACCCTCAAAACGGCTAGCGTATGGCAAGATCTTAGGAAAACCCCGAACAGGGGTTTTCTTATTGCCTTTTTGTTTTGATTTTTAGAATTAAAATAATCAAATATATTTTTCTGTTACAAATAATTACATAAAAAAAGGTGCCTCAGAAAGAGACACCTTAGATAGCAAAACTTTGTATTACCAAGTAACTTCAAATGTGATTGGATTGTTCAAGAGAAGGAAGTCAATGATTGGGAACTTGAACTCTGCAGTCTTGTCGCCAGTCTTTACTGCACCTGAAACGCTCTTGATGCTTGCTGGTGTTGTAATAGTAAGAGTGACTTCACCATTCTTGATTGCATCTGGTCCATCCTCTCCAAGAAGATAATAGATCATATCGAGGTATTCTTCCTCGCTCATGCCCTGATTGTATACAGGACCATATACTTCAAAGTTAGGGTCAGCAAGGAATGGTACAATCTTTGTCAGTTCATCGAAGTTGTTGATATCAACATAGAAAGCGAATGAGTTTGCTGTTTCCTTGATCAGTGTGTTGTTGGCAGCACCAAGGTCTTTCATCATCTTATTCATGTCTGAGTATGAGAAATCAAGTGTATAGTGGTTGTCGCCAAGATTCTTGAACTTTACGACAGATGCAGCAGAGGAGCTCTGAAGCTGACCTGCAAAACCTTCCATAGCCTCATCCATGATTGACTTATCTGATGATGGCAGGAATTCACCGAAGTCTTCCAATACTTCGATGAAGAAGTCTTCAACGTAGATATCGCTAGAAGAAGAACCCTTCTGGGATCCATTAATTGTAATTTTTTCTGTTACAGTACAGCTTGTAAGAATTAAAGCTATTGATAATAAAAGAATAATAAACTTTTTCATATGTTGAGGATAACTCAATAATTTAGACTGAAGCAAGATAAACTGAAGTTAATCTTTGCATAAACAAAGACATGTGTAGCTTTTGCCTTATATTATATATAAGGATATAGGAGAAAGTGCTAAAAAGACCTATTTTCAATTAAGCTTTACAGGTACAAGCCATGCTAGATTTATGCCATCAATTCAATTAGGACTTAAAAAAACGCTTTAAAATTTTTATTGACAGGGATGAAACATAGGCATACATTCTAACAAGCATACTCTCGATGGAATTGACAGATTGTCCAAAATTCGTATTCTTTGAGGATGGGGACGGTAAAAAGTATTTTTCTTTTGCTGTAGTTGGAGAAAAGATTGTCTTTATAGACTCAAACAGGAATAGATTATACTTTTCAAAATAAATTAGGAGGCAACGTTTGATTGCTGATGTAAATAAGAAGAGCCTGATTATCGTTGAATCACCAACTAAGGCTAAGACTATCTCAAAATACCTGAAGGGCTATCCATTTACTGTTGTAGCTAGCAAGGGTCATATTGTTGACCTTAATCCTACACCAGGCCCAGAGGATGGAGTATATGGAGTCTTTGTCGATGATGATTTCAAGCTCGACTATGTAATTGTTGAAGGCAAGGAAAAACTCATTGCCGAACTTAAGAAGGAGCTAAAGGGCATGGAGCAGCTCATCCTCGCAAGTGATGAGGATAGAGAGGGAGAATCCATTGCTTGGCATTTATATAATCAACTGAACCCTACAATCCCAACTTATAGAATGGTTTTCCATGAAATTACAAAGAAGGCTATTGAAGAAGCTTTCCAGAATTGCAGGGAAATTGATATGAATCTCTTCCATGCCCAGGAATCAAGGCGTGTTGTAGATCGTCTTCAGGGCTTTGGCATTTCACCACTTCTTTCTAGAAAGCTTGGTGGAAAATACTCTGCAGGCAGAGTGCAGAGCCCAGCATTGAAGATGGTAGTTGAGAGAGAAAAGCTCAGAAGAGACTATAAGGAAAGTTCATATTCATCTGTTAAGGCCATTGGTGTTTCTGCAGATAGCTCATTTCCATTGAGCTTGGTATCTGTAAGCGGTAAGAATGTCGCAACATCCAATAGCTATGACAAAGAGACAGGCGAAATCAAGAAGGATGTCGTTGTTCTTGGTCCAGAGGATGCAAAGGCAATTAGCGAAGCAATCAAGGGCAGACAGGCTAAGGTAGATAGCGTAATCTCAAAGAACAAGAATGAGAACCCTGCTATTCCTTTCACAACGTCAACTCTTCAGCAGGATGCTACAAGAAAGCTTGGCAAGAGCACTAAGGAAATCATGTCTATTGCACAGAGGCTCTATGAGAATGGTTTCATCACATACATGAGAACAGATTCTCCAAATCTTTCAACTGAATGCATTGCTGCATCTCGTGCACAGATTGAGCATCTCTATGGCAAGGAATATCTTTCAGATAGACCACGCAACTACAGTGCAAAGTCAAAAGGTGCACAGGAGGCTCATGAGGCGATCAGACCTGCAGGTGACAAGTTCAGAACACCTCAGGAGACAGGTCTTTCTGGTGATGATCTAAAGCTTTATGCTCTCATTTGGAGAAGAACTCTTGCAACTCAGATGAAGGAGTGCTTCAAGAGTACAACAACAGTTCAGCTGTCTCTTGATGACTATCTCTTCTCTGCTACAGGTACTACGATCATCTTCAAGGGCTTCAGAAAGATTTATGAAGTTGCATTGGATGAAAAGGAGAGCGAAGAAGAGGAAGGAGTTCTTCCTCAGCTTGAAGCTGGCTGTGAAGTCTATATCGAGAGCGCTGAGTCAAAGGACCATACAACAAACCCACCATCAAGATTCAATGAAGCAACACTCGTACAGAAGCTTGAGAGCGAGGGTATTGGAAGACCTTCAACATATGCAACAATCATCTCTACTCTTCTCGATAAGAAGTACATAATCAGAGAGGGAAACTCCCTTGTTCCTACATTTACAGGTTTCTTTGTAGAGGCTTTCCTCAACAAGACCTTCGGAACTTATGTTGACTATGGCTTTACCAAGACCATGGAAGACGATCTTGATGAAATTGCATCAGGCGAGCTCGATAAAGTCAGCTATCTTAGAAGCTTCTGGGAAGGCCGTGATGACTTCAAGGGCTTGAAGATGGACCTTAATCTTGTTAAGGCCAATACAAGAGCTGGTGAGGTTAAGGACTTGTCTCTCTCAGGCCTTGAGCATTCATTTATAGAGAACTAGACAGAAATTAAGTATGAAATCAAGACAGGAAAGTTCGGACCATATATCTCATCTGACTTCTTCGATTCAGAAACTGGAAAGATGAGAATGGCGTCAATCGATGAGAAGAAGTACTACCCTGGAACTTTCTCAGACGAAGATGCCAAGAACATCTTGTTCCCAGAGGCTGTAGACAACCAGCTTCTCTTTGGCAAGTATCAGGTAAAGAGTGGCAAGTTTGGAACCTATCTTGAAAGAGAGGATGGCAAGCGTGCTACATGGCCTTCAAAGAGACAGAAGCCAGAGAATGCAGAAGAAGCTTATCTCGATATGCTATTTGAGCTTCCTAAGGTAATTGGTCAGGATGAGGAAGGCAATGAAGCAGTTCTCAAGCTAGGTCCATATGGATTCTATGCACAGTATAAGGGTGAGAATGTAAGAGTTGTAGATCCAATGACAGTTACAATGGATGCTATATCAGCACCAAAGAAGGGTTCTTTGGACAACTTTGGCGAATATGAGGGCAGCACTATTGAGATCGTAAGCGGACGCTATGGCGCTTATATCAAGTGGGGTGACAAGAATATCGCACTTCCTGCTCAGCTCAAGAGAAATACATCTTCCCTTACCAGAGAGAAGGCTATTGAGCTTATACAGAACCACGGAAATAAGGAAGCAACAACTGCATCAGAGAAGGAGTTCACGCTTTCCAATGGGGAGACCGTACAGCTTCTCAATGGTAGATATGGCTACTATCTTAAGCACGGTAAGAATAATATAGCAATCTCCAAGGAAGAGAAGGAAAATCCATCTATTCTTACGCTTGAGAGAGTTGAGGAGTTAGTTCTGTCATTCACTCCAAAGGCAAAGACAACAAAGAAAACATCTAAGAAGAAATAGAAGCAAAGAGCCCTCCGGGGCTCTTCATCTTTTACTTCAACAACACTTCAATAAGTTATTGAAGTTATATTGAAGTTGCTATTGAAGCGTTATTGAAGTGCACATGATGATATGAACATATGCCAGTTGGTATAAAGTAATCAGAATTCTCAAGGATGAATTATAGAGATTGGATTTAGGATAGAGAGTCTGATCTTAAATCTAGATACCTAAGCATATCTTCGCTTAGAACAAGATCTGTATTGGATAGTGAATCTAATATCTGTTCAGGCTTTGAGCTTCCAATTATTGCAAACCCATTTGATTTCTGGCTTGTTATATAAGAAAGCACAACATCAGATGGCTTAGCATCTAGCATCATGCATACTTCTTTAACCCTATCAATCCTCTTTATATTTGTATCTGATAAAAATCGTGTCTTTGCTCTAGCTGCAAGAGAGTCAATATTGCCAGATAGTGCTTTTGAGAACAGGCCCTTTGCCTGTGATGAGAAGGCAAAGTAAGGGAGCATTGTTTTCTCATACCACTTAATCTGATTTTCTGTATTCATGATTTCCAAAGTAGGGTCTCCCCAAATTTCCTTTGTTGTATGGGCAAGCGAGAATTGGAGTTCTGAGAACATAAAGGGAGTTAAATTATGTTTCTTTGCATATCTATTTGCTTCTTCTATTCTCGATGTAGACCAATTTGAAGCACCGATTGTTCTTGTATAGCCTTTCTGTACAAATGAATGGAGTGTTTCCATTATTTCATCCACAGGAAGGCTTGGTTCATCTCTATGGAGGAAAAGTATATCAGGTCTGGTTTTGAGCTCTTCTAGGGATTCTAGGATGTCATTAGTAAGAGATTTTGAATCAAGTCTATGTTTGGATTTGTCTTTTAGGCATGGATGTCCACATTTTGTTGCTATGACAACAGAGGACCTATCTATGTGTTTCAGATATCTTCCTAAAAGAATCTCTGATGTAGAAGGACCTTCATCATACTCCTGTCCATAGAGACGAGCAGTATCGAGGACATTCCCGCCTCTTTCGAGGTAGATATCAAGCTGCTTATATGCTATATCTTCTGAAATTGTTTCTCCATAGTGGTCACAGCCGAGAATAATCTTGGAAACCTTTCCTACAATTGGCAAGTCTAGATACTTCATAAACTTATTATACACTCATTGTATCTTATATAGAACAATCTCTATAGTGCATACCAGATAGGCATCAAAGTTTAGAAGGCGTGAGACACAAGGCATTGTCTTTTAGCTTGCTAAAAAAGTACCACTTTAATGTAGCTGTATTAGCAAATAGTGGAACTTGATGGTCAAAATCAAGGTTATTTATCTACAAAACTACGAAAAAAATATCATTAACAAGAGAAAAAGTATATACCCGAAGAGATTCGTTTCTAAGACCAAGAAAGAATACAAATCAAAACAAAACTGACCCCTCTTGAAAAACGGAGTCAGTATGTTGCTTAAATTTTAGTATTTTCTACCA
>JAGBWX010000055.1 GCA_017629575.1 Spirochaetales bacterium
CACCCTGTATGAGAACCACCTTAGTAACCTGCAGAGCAAGTACAGAGCTTTCTTCTGATAGATTATAGATTCCAACAAGAGCAGGACAGAATATGAAGAGGATGATGGCCATGATAGTCATTGAAAGCATAGCCATAGCCATAAGCTTCTTGGAATAGTATTTTACCTGTTCATACTCTCCAGCGCCTGCGCACTGTCCAATGATTGTAACTGATGCCATGCCAATTGCTGATCCTGGAATATTGTTGAATGTTCCAATGTTGTTGAGAATTGCATCGGCAGCGATTGCCACAGTTCCCAGAGATGCGATTGTACTTGCAACCAAAAGCTTTCCTATGTGGAAGATGCAGTTCTCAATTCCTGATGGCAGTGCGATTCTGAGAATCAGAGCAATCATCTTTAAGTCGAATTCAAGCTTCATAGGGTTAGCGATATAGAGCAGAGCTTTTTTATCCAATAGGACGATGAATATGATGATTGCACCGACAATTCTAGAGAGCATAGTAGCAACTCCAACGCCAAGAGCTCCCATGTTGAATACAAAGAGGAATACTGCGTTTCCAACAACATTGATTAAGTTGACTACTATCGATACGTTCATTGAAATCTTGCTCTTGCCCATTGATCTAAGAAGAGCGTTTCCAGATGTCTGAATAGCCAAGAATGGCAATGAGATTAGAATTGGATTGAAGTATTGAATTGCAGATTCAAATACGCTTTCTTCAAGATTTCCGAAGATGAAGCCTACAAGTGGTCTTTTTATGATGAATACAACAATGGCAATAAAGGATGAGAACACTATTGAGATATTCATCAGCTGCTTAGCAGAATAGCAGGCCTTTTCTTTATCGCCCTTGCCAAGGAGCTGGGATGCAACGACGGCACCTCCAGTTCCGAATGCCGAAAGCAGGAATACGAGAAGGTTCTGGATATTGTTGATTACAGATACGCCAGATACTGCAGCCTCTCCAGCCTGGGCTACCATCATGGTATCTATCATACCAACTGCAACAGATAAGAATACCTCTACCACTAGAGGAACAATCAAAGCAATAAGATATTTATTGTCAAAGAGAAGCTTCGATTTATCTAAACTTTTTCCCATATTCAAATTTCACTTTATTATTATTTCTTCCTAAAGACAATTATTAAATGAGCTTGATTGCCTTCCATTTTCCATTTTTATATCTTGTGATATATAGAATGCTTCTAGCTATCCAGTCGATGTACATTGCACACCATACTCCCCATACTCCAAAGCCAAGAACCTTGATGAAGATATAAGCACCAAGAACTCTTACTGCATAGACGCTGAGAAGAGATGAAATCATTATGAATTTCACATCGCCCACCGCTTTGAGTGTGTTTGGCAGACAGAAGGCGAGTGGCCAAATTGTGCAGCATGCAATAAGACAGCTTCTGGCAATAGGAACGCATTTAACAATATTTGCTGGCTCTAGGCCATAGAGTCCCACTACTTGGTTTGAGAAGATGTATAGTGGGATAGCCGTAATTACGGACATAGCATAGAGAATTCCCAAAAGCTTCTTTGTATAGAAGTGGATATCTTCAAAGTTATTGTTTCCTCTGCACTGACCAATAACAGTGATCATTGCCAGACAGATTGCGTTTCCTGATATATTGCAATATGCATTGTAGTTGTTGACTACTGTATTGATTGCGATGGCTGATGTTCCCAATGTAGATACCATGGCTGTGATTGTTATCTTGCCAATATGGAAGAAGGAACCCTCGATACCTGTAGGAACTCCTATTTTCACTATCTTCTTGATAAGCTCTCCAGATGGAGCATTCTTCAATATACCCCTTGTTGATAGAACCTCCTTCTCTCTGATTGAGAAAAGCATGAGGATTGCAGTTCCAAGCACTCTGCTTACGAGTGTTGATATGCTAGCTCCCTTTGGTCCCAGCTTAAAAATGAAGATTAAAATTGCATTTCCTGCAACATTGACGAGGTTCATCACTAACGCTACGTAGAATGTTCTCTTCGTCTTTCCCTCAGAGCGTGCAAGGGCTGTATACGCTGAATAGAGCGCAAGGAATGGGTAGGAGAGGATGAGGAAGAAGAAGTAGTCGTTAGCATATCCAGCTACAATGTCTGTGATCGTTCCAAAGACGTTCCATATGATGAACATTCTCATTGGAAGGACTACCAGTGGAAGTATTGCACCAATTACCAATGAGATGAATATGAGGTTTCTTGCTGTTGTTCTTGCCCTTTCACCATCTTTATTTCCAAGGTATTGAGAACATATGACAGCACCTCCTGTTGCAAATGCGCTGAGCACTGTGATTAGGAGGAATGATATTGAGTCCACAAGGGCTACTGCTGATACAGCACTTTCTCCACAGCTTGCAACCATCATGGTATCTACCATGCCAATCAGGATATTAAGTCCAGATTCAAGCGTGAGCGGGAGAATGAGAGACAACAGCTCTGAATTGGAAAACTGATGCGTAAGTTTTTTCATTCAGATGTACTATATC
>JAGBWX010000056.1 GCA_017629575.1 Spirochaetales bacterium
AATAAATCCGGACGTAGATATGAATTATAGAGAAAAAAATGCTGCAACAATTTCGAGATGGGTGGAAAAAGGCTGGATTTGGGGGACCGAAATAGACCATGAAACCTTTGTTCGAGCTAAGAATGGAGAGTGGGATGTTGTCCTAACACCAATAAAGAGCGTTCCGAAGTCTTGGTTTGGAGATTTAAAAGGGAAGAAGGTTTTAGGGCTTTCTTCTGCAGGTGGTCAGCAAATGCCAATCCTTACAGCCGCTGGCGCTCACTGCACTGTTTTTGATATATGCGATAGCATGCTGGAAAAAGACAGGCTTGTTTCCAAAAGAGAGGGCATTAACATTGAGATTGTCAAAGGCGATATTACAGAGTCTCTTCCTTTTGAAGATGAGTGCTTTGATTTGATCTTCTATCCAGTTTCCAATTGTTACTACCTTGGAATGGACCACGTCTTTTCTGAGTGTTATAGAGTACTTAAAAAGGGTGGACGACTGCTTTCTGGCCTATGCCTAGAGACAAACTACATTGTTGATGAAAGTGAGAAGCACATAGTTCAAAAGCTTCCATTCAATCCATTAGAGGATGAATCCTTGATGGAAGCTTTGGATAAGGATGACGCTGGTGTTCAGTTCTCTCATTCTATTGAGGAAAATATCGGTGGGCAGATTAGGGCTGGCTTTATTCTCAAAGATATCTTCCAGGATACCAATGGAGAAGGATACTTGCATTCCTTGGGGATTCCATCTTTCATCGCAACTTTGGCAATAAAATGAAAAAACCAGCCGAAGCTGGTTTTTATATGTAAAGCGGAGCGACCGCGCAATGTTCTTCGGAGAGAGGGAGATTCGAACTCCCGTCGGCTTTTGACCGAACACGACTTCCAATCGTGCACCTTAGACCACTCGGACACCTCTCCATTTGGTTTAACCAAAAGAATATTACAGAAAAGGATAGTTATTGTAAATACTTTTGCTACTTAGACAACGCTTCTTTCTTGATGGCTGTAAAAGTCTCTTCTGAGATTACATGTTCAATTCTGCAAGCATCCTCTAGGGCGATATTTTCAGGGACACCTCTATCGATTAGCCATCTTGCAATAACATTGTGGCGCTCATAGATTTTTTCGGCAATTTCTCTGCCTGGCTCCAACAGAAATATGTGGCCTTCATTGTTCATGTGAATATATCCATTCTCCCTGAGCTTGCTCATTGCAATGGATACGGAAGGCTTTGAGAAATTCATCTCATTTGCAATATCGATAGACCTGACAAAATCCTTCTTTTTTTCGAGGACAAGGATTGTTTCAAGGTAATTTTCTGCGGACTCGTGTATTTTCATATCTTATAGGTGTAATTTACCACATATGGTGAATATGAGCAATTGTAGAAAAAGACAGTAAAATGCTTGACCATTTAGAGTTAGTTGTATATAACTAACTTAGTTAGACAAGACTAACATATATATTGTTTGTTATCTTAACTATAGGTTTTACATTTTGTAAAAAGGCACATGGCAAAGGAGAATCGATATGAATGCAGGAACTATTTTGGTGCTGTCAATCGTTGTTATCATCTCTTTTCTTGCTGCATGGAATATGTATAAGGATAAGAAGAAAGGCAAGAGCTGTTCTTCCTGTCCTTCTTCCTCCTTCTGTTCAGGGCACTGCTCTTCCGAGAGGATGGTCGAAAACATCCTCAAAGAGGCAAAGAAGAGAAAGTGATTGAGTGTGAATATATCTGATAGGGTTCTGCTTGCAGGGCCCTTTTCAGTCTATCATTTTTTTCAGTTTTTCAACTGTTTCATCCAATAATGCAGGAAGCTGTTCAATGTCAGTGTAAGTGGATGAAAGTATTCTATTTGTATCGTTCTCGAAATCTATAGGCTTTCTAAGATTCAGCGCTTCTGCATATTTGATAAGCTTCTTCTCTCCAGGATGAAGCTCTCTTGATATGGCCAATAGAATGTCGAAATAACATGCGAGAAATGCTGCAACTCTATGGTTGATTGAAACAAGATCCTTTCTTGCAACCGCAGTAGCAATTTGGTCTCGGAAGTTGTAGGTATGGCCATTATCAATCATCGATAGATTCATCTCGATGATGTTCTTTCTCAATTGCTCTGGATATGGGGTGGAGCATCTCTCTATAAGCTTTTTCAATAAACCATTTCTGTCGAAAAGGATTACAGAGTTCTTGACATTGAATATGAAGCAAGTTGTGTATCCAAGTCTTGAATTGTGTTTTTCCCACACGTCGCCAATTTGGTTTTCAATCCATTTTAGATCTCTGTACATGATGTCTGCAGACACCTCAGTCTCTGGTTCGATGAGGTCTCCTTCCTCAAAAAGGGAACATCCAAAGCTTCCTTTGCCAAGGTCCCCCAAGAGAGCTTTTCGTGTTTCTCTGCTAATTGGAGATGTGTAATAGACGTAGATGTCGTAGTCAGAAAACTCATCGTTTATAAGCGCTGTCGAAGAGCCAGACAAGGCGACAGCTTCAACTTCAGGAAGTGTGGATAATAGTGCAGATATCTTTTCGTATAGCTTCATGGTTTTGATGATAACCAACTTTTTCGAAATGAAAACACAGTTTTATTCTCTTGGCGTTTTTCTTATCCATCTAGGCAATTTTCGCATATGATGGCCGATTTTACCCCTTACGATATGAAAATCGAAGTGTGACAATTAAATATGGTTATGAATGGAAAAGATTATTTTGAGACAAGGCTAAGAGAGGCAGAGGGCTTGATTAGGAATGATAGCAACGGTGCAATTGTCATTCTCAAGGAACTTAGGGATTATCCATCAATTAATGCCAAGACGAGGCTATATGTAGATTTTCTCTTGGGCAAAGCCCTCTATCTTTGCTCTAAGTACGAAGATGCAAGCAAAATCTTTGAGGCTGTACTGCAAAAGGCAGAAGGTATATTTGGCAAGAATCATAGTTTTACGCTCTTGATAATAGGTTTTCTTGCCCGTTCTGAATCGCATCAAGGAAAGCATAAAGAGTCTGCAATACTGTATCTTAAGGAAAGTTTTTTGAGGACAGGACGAACGCCAATGGACATAAAAATGATTTCAGAATCGTATGAGCTTTATTGTCGTGAAAAGGAAGCTTGCTACAAGGGAGGCACAATTAACAAGACTAAAATGGATAGCGGTTGTATCATGAATATATAAAGGAGATTTTGTTTATGAAGAGAATTGAAAGAAGCTTAATTGCATTATTGCTTATTGCTTCCATTATTTTTAGTTTTGCATCTTGTGCAACAAAGGCACCTGCAGCAGAAGTAGCATCAGTAGTTGAAGCAGCTCCAGATTTTGTTGGTGGAGTAACTGAGATTCAGAAGTATGGAAATATTGCAGTAGATATTTCTCCAGAGGATATGAAGGCTATTGGCTATGAATATGGCGACGTTCTTGCTGTAACAGTAAATGGAAAGTCTTTTGATATTCCTTTCTGTACAAACTACTCAGATGTTGATACAGGCGCTCTCGTAGCTAGAGATGCTGGAAATCTTATTATTGCAATCAACATGGGTGACTTTGCAACAGCAAATGGCCTTGCTGTAAAGGAAAAGTATGATGATGGATCATATGCTTGGATTTACCCAGAAGGCACAACAATGGAAGACATCGTTGTTGAGATTTCAATGGGCGAAAAGGGCGGCTACAAGGATCAGTATCTGATTCACCAGCTTGAAAGAACAAATGAAAGAGCTGATTACAAGTCAGACGTAGTATTTGCAAATTTCAGAAACATCGAATATGGCGAAATCGGTGATAACGCTCTCTATAGATCTTCAAGCCCAGTTAACAATGAGCTTAACAGAGCAAGCTATGCAGATGCATTGGCTGCTATGTGTTACATACAGAGTGTAATGAACCTCGCTGACAACAATGCTGGTATCGAAGCTTACATTGCAGCAGATGGTTTTGATTCTCCATACTATGCACACCTCTATGATTCAAATAAGGTTGTAGCTCTCAACCTCGGCGTTGACTTCTCAGCTCCAGAATTCAAGAAGGGTCTTGCAGAAGGTCTTAGATTCTTTGCAGAGAAGAAGGGTCCATACCTTGTTCATTGTAACGAAGGAAAGGATAGAGCCGGTTTCGTTTCTGCTCTTCTCGCATCATTCATGGGTGCATCCTTCGACGAAGTAGTTGCTGACTACATGAAGACATATGAAAACTACTACAAGATCGAAGCTGGTTCAGAACAGTATGAGGCTGTTAAGAATAGCAACATCGTATCTATCCTCAGAACAATCGCTGGCGTAGATAAGGATGCTGACATTGCTTCTGTTGATCTTGCAGCAGCAGCTACAGCTTACATCAAGGGCATTGGCCTTTCAGACGCAGAAATTGCAGCTCTTAAGGAAAACCTTTCAGCAAATTATTAATCATGAAAAAGCTTAAGGCGTGTGCACAAAATCTTAAGAGAGTCACACGCTTAAGAATATGCTGAATAAGAAATCGGTACTTGGATAAGAGCCTTGTACCGATTTTTAGTGCCAAAAATATATATAATTTTGTTTTATAGGATATCAAAACATGCAGGATTACTTTCCTTGTTGTTTGCACCAAATGTTCATGATGAGCTTGACAGGAAGGAACTTGACCAATCGAACCTGCATCCTTACAGGAAGACCAAGAATAGATGCAAGCTTTCCCTTCCTCAGGTCTTTCATAGCTCTCGCTACAACATCTTTGCTTTCATAGAATCTGTCATAGTATTTGATAGTATCATCATGTACGGCCCTATCGAAGAACTCTGTCTTAATCCAGCCTGGGCATACTGCCAAAACCTTGATGCTTCTATTTCTGAGCTCCATGCTCAAAGCTCTGGAGAAGGATAGGACAAAAGCTTTGGATGCTCCATATACAGCCATATATGGCACTGGCTGCCAGGATGAATTTGAGCCTAGATTTATGATGGCAGAGTTCTCCTTCATATAAGGAAGAACTGTGTATGTGACTGCAACAAGAGACTTGTCGTTGAGGTCTATAATCCCTGTTGTTTCTTCGAGTGTGTTGTCTGTAAAGGCTCCAAAGACTCCATAGCCTGCCGCATTTACAAGTATTTTGACAGAAGGCCTCTCTTTCTCTAAAAGTGCTCCAATTGTATCAATTGAGCTATTCAGAGAAAGGTCTAGAACTAAAGGTCGAATTTTCGCTTTTACTGTACCTTCAAGGGCGTTTAGCCTAACTTCTCTTCTAGCGATTACCCAGATTTCATCTAGGTTGTATTCTTGGTCCACTGCAGAAACAAAGTCTCTGCCCATTCCAGAGGAAGCACCTGTGACAATTGCTATGTTCATAGAGAAGATTATAACTCCAAATTGATAAGAATAAAAACGATAGGCGTTGATGATATCCAAGTCTTTCAAAGAAAATGCCAGAGGCTAGAAAGACCTCCGGCAGATATTCTGCGGAGACGGTGGGATTCGAACCCACGGACCGGCTTTTGGCCAGTCAAACGATTTCGAGTCGTTCTCGTTATGACCACTTCGATACGTCTCCGAACAATGAAATGTTGTTACTTTTTGAATCTAATTTCAAGGTTTAATAGTCTGTTGCCACTTTATTTATGTCTACAATATCATCAAAGGGTACCTTGGTCCCATCTTCAAGCATGAGTTCACGACGATAAGCATCGATTCTGACTATTGTAGAGATTGCCTCTGCATACTTTCCACCATCCTTCTTTCTGTCAGGTATGTAGTATGAGATAGATATTCTGGACTCTGATTTATCTTCAAGAAGCGCTCTGAGCTTGTCATCAAGCTCCTTCTTTCTGTTCTCATCCAGCATTGCTCTCTCTTCTGTAAATCTCCCAGTTTCCTCTATTGCTGCATCATAGCCTGTTAAGGCAGCAAAGGGAGAAAATTGGGCAGCTCTATCATAAAGGCTCATTCGAGGATGCTTTTCGGAGACAGGGTGGGGAAGATTGAGAATATCACTATAGTCTTTATTCATGCCTTATGTCCTCCAATTTGCCTGTTTCTATCCATTGTTGTCGCACCCTCTTGTAGGTTCGTACCCTTTAGGATGGCGTTCTTTCCAAAGCTTTTCTTGATTTTGAGAGTAGCTTCTTGGATGCTTCTTTCCTTCTTTAGCTTTGCATTTCGCTCTTCTTCAGCCTTTCTTTCCTCTTCATAGTCTGTGAATAGATCAAGTTGTATAGGACCATCTTTTTGAATGGAGTCTTCTTCCGTTATGTTGCAGGCAGCAAGATTGACTCTCCTAACAAGGAGGTCTTTGTCTACGATTTTGTCATATAGCTCAACAATTGAATCTACAATCTCGGAAGAGGACGATGTCTTATACTTAACTCTCGCTGTTCCATGGGCATGTTTTGGAACCTCTCTACCATAGTAGTCTTTCTTTATTTCTCCCGTATATGAATGCATCCTATCTGGATCTTTTAGATTTTCGATATCATAACCAACCGTGAGGACGAATGTATCTGAAACCATGCGTTTGTCAACAAGATCCAAAGAAAGAAGTTCTGCCATCTCTCTGACAATTATTCTTGCTTTTTCAAAGGAGTAAGGGCAGTGCAACACCTGTCCAGAGCCAATTGAGCTGGCTTCTGGCTTATATGCCTTGATATCTTTGATTGTGCATGGCTCATAGCCACATGCATGGTCAATCAGGAGCTCTGCGTTGACACCAAAGAGCTTGTATAAGAGGTCTTCGTTATTAACTTGATAGCTTTTGCCTATAGAGCATCTTGCGATATCTCCCATGGTGAATAGCCCTCTTGCCTCAAGTTTTGCAGCATAGCCTCTGCCAACTCTCCAGAAGTCAGTCAAAGGCCTATGGTTCCATAGTTCCCTTCTATAAGACAGCTCATCAAGTTCTGCGATTCTAACGCCATTTTCATCTGCAGAAATATGTTTTGCCTTAATATCCATTGCAACCTTTGCAAGATATAGGTTTGTGCCAATTCCTGCGGTTGCCGTGATTCCTGTTTCGGAAAGGACATCAAGAATCATCTTCATTGCAAGCTCTCTCGCTGTCATCTTGTATATCTTCAGGTAATCTGTTGCATCTATGAACACCTCGTCGATTGAATAGACATGGATATCCTCTGGGGATACATATTTCAGATAGACATTGTAGATTCTTGTACTGTATTTAATGTAAAGCGCCATCCTGGGTGGGGCTGCAATATAGTCTATCTTGAGCTCTGGATGAGCTTTGAGTTCTACGTCGGAAATGGAGGAGCCTACAAACTTTCTTTTTGGGGCTTTATATTCCCTCTCCCTATTAGCTTCTTTCAGTTTTGCTATTACTTCGAATAGTCTTGCCCTGCCGGGGATTCCATGCTTTTTCAAAGAAGGGGAGACAGCAAGACATATCGTCTTTTCTGTTCTGGAAGCATCTGCAACAACGAGATTCGTTGTCATAGGATCAAGAGAGCGCTCTATGCACTCAACCGATGCATAGAAAGATTTGAGGTCGATGGCGATGTAGCATCTCTCTTTTTGGTTCATATGATAATTATAGCCCAATAAAGGTAGCTGTTGACAGAAGGTAGACAACATGTTACCTTATATTTAACCAAATGGTTAAATGAAAGGGCAAGCTACTATGAGTTTTCAAAATACAATGAAGGCACTATCTGATCCTGTTCGAAGAAAGATATTGGAGATGCTGAAAACTGGAAGTATGCCAGCTGGGGATATCTCAGAGAGCTTCCCCATTAGTTCAGCTGCTATCTCAAAGCATCTATCAATCTTAAAGGATGCCGACCTGGTTACAGATAGGCGCGATGGCAAATATATTTACTATCAATTGAATGCCTCTGTGCTGGAAGAGGTGATGCTGTGGCTTGTTAGCCTCAAGGGAGGAAAGGATGATTAAGAAGTATTTGAAGGCTTTGATTATCGCCTCTATCGTTATTCTAATTCCTATGGCTGTAGGTCTCTTTCTTTGGGATAAGCTTCCGGAGAAACTGCCAATACATTGGGATTCATCTTGGAATGTAGATGGGTGGAGCAAAAAGAGCTTTGCAGTCTTTGTGCTTCCCCTGATTTTGCTTGCTGTAGAGTGGCTTTGTGTACTTGGTACATTTGCAGACCCCAAAAGAAGCAACCATTCAGAAAAAGTTCTGAAGATTGTATTCTGGATCATTCCAGCTATTTCCCTATTGTCAAGTTCTGTGATGTACTTCGTTGCATTGGGAGGAGATAATATAGGAGAACTGTTGGTACCTGTATTCATGGGACTTCTTTTTGTCATCATTGGCAACTACCTTCCTAAGTGCAGGCAGAACTATACAATCGGAATAAAGATACCTTGGACGTTAGATAGTGAGGAGAACTGGAATAGAACGCATCGCCTTGCTGGCAAGTTGTGGACTGCTTTTGGGTTTGCAATAATCATCTTGAGCTTGATTGGATATTTCCAATTCATTCTTTACACAGCAATTTTGATGTGCTTAATTCCTATAATCTACTCATACATCCTGTATAGAAAAGGTGTGTGATGTATTAATATTCTTAACGTAAGACGTCATTGAAGTGGCGTCTTTTTCTATTTCTTTGTGAAGATAGATTTTCCTTGATTGCTATAGAATTTCCTTTTTTGGAATTTAAAGGAAATAAAAAATGCTCCCATAAGGAGCTATGTACGAGACCGAGAGGGTTCGAACCTCCGACCCTCAGTTCCGCAAACTGATGCTCTATCCAGCTGAGCTACGGTCTCATCTCGGAGAGAGGGGGATTCGAACCCCCGATACAGTTACCCGTATACGTCCTTAGCAGGGACGCGCCTTCGGCCTCTCGGCCATCTCTCCAAAGTATATATATAATCGGTGATTTTTGCATTTTAGGCAAGTGATAATCACCGAATTCGTATTCTGCTATATTTATAGTGATTTGTGCAATAGTTTACCCTGCAATATCTTAACATTATTGCTAAACGCTTTTACTCTTCAAAAAATGGTTAAGATAAATAAAGGCTTTTAGAAAAACCTTATACATTTTATTATAGGGGGTATGAATGCTAAGCCTTTTTATGACGTTTACACTAGAATTCTCTGCGAGGAATTAAAGCCAGCTTTGGGCTGTACAGAGCCTGTAGCCATTGCATATGCCTCTGCAACAGCTGTTGCAGCACTTGAAAAGGAACCAGAGAAGCTGGTTGTCTCCTGTTCTGGAAATGTCGTAAAGAACGTAAAGGGCGTAACTGTTCCAAACTCTGGTGGAATGAAAGGCATTGAGGCGGCCGCTATTCTTGGTGCTATTGGTGGCGATAGCCGAAGAAAGCTCGAGGTTCTATATACAATTACAGAAGGTGATAGAGAGAGGACAAGATCCTTGATAGGCTCAGGCTATTGCACAGTTTCTCTCAAGGAAAATGTTGCGGGTCTTTATATTTCTGTAACTGCAATAAATGGCAATGATACTGCAGAGGCAACCTTGATTGAGTGTCATGATGAAATTGCTTATATCAAGAAGAACGGAATCAAGCATACTCTTTCACATAAAGAAGAGAAGGCAGAGGATTCTCTTGATGCCTTAAGAGAAGAACTCAACATCGAGGGTATTATCGACTATGCAGACAATGTAGACCTTGAGATGATCAGGGATGTTCTATCTCAGCAGGTTTTGCTCAATAAGGCTATTGCGGAAGAGGGGCTTAGAAATAACTATGGCTGCTCGATTGGAAAGACGCTGAAGAAGTATTACGACTGGGATGACGTAAGAATCCGCGCACGTGCAAAAGCATCTGCAGGCTCAGATGTAAGAATGTCTGGTGGAGCTTATCCTGTTGTAATCAACTCTGGAAGTGGAAATCAGGGCCTTACCGTATCTCTTCCTGTAATTGAGTATGGCGAATACCTGGAATGCGGAGAGGATAAGACTCTCAGAGCTTTAGCTCTATCTAATCTTACAGCGATACATCAGAAGAAATATATTGGACCTCTTTCTGCGTACTGCGGAGCTGTATCTGCAGCAGCTGGAGCATCTGCCGGTATCGCATATTTGATGGGCGGAAGATTTGAAGCCATCTCTAATGCTATTTCAAATACTCTTGCCATGGTTGGAGGCATCGTTTGCGATGGTGCAAAGGCATCTTGTGCAGCAAAGATTTCATCCTCTTTGGAGGCTGCTATTCTCGCTGTTGAGATGAGCCTGGAATCTCATAAATCCTTCGAAGGCGGAGATGGCCTTGTAAAGAACGATGTAGAGGAGACCATCAAAGCCTTTGGCAAAGTTGGCAAGGATGGCATGAGAGAAACCGATAAGGAAATACTAAGTATCATGCTTGAAGACTGACGGAAGGATACCTTTTCTTATCTTCCTCTGTCAGCTTTCTTATCACTTTGCATGGATTTCCGTATGCTATCACATTAGATGGAATTGATTTTGTCACAACGCTCCCTGCACCGACTATCGAGCCGTCTCCAATCTCTACGCCAGCAAGGATAATAGCGCCAGTTCCAATCCATACATTGTTTCCAACCTTTATAGGTAGGGCAACCTCAATGCCTTCTTTCCGCATTCCCGGGTCAAGCGCATGGTTTGCTGTTGTGAATGTGCAGTTAGGCGCAATAAATACATGGTCCCCAAAAGTAACCTTTGCTCCATCTGTGATTATAAGGTTGTGGTTTGCGAAAAAGTAGTCTCCAACCTCAATGTTATATCCATAATCACACCAAAACGATGGAAGAATTGTTGTTCCTTTTCCCATTTTTCCCAATATTGATTTGAGAATTGTCTGGTATTCTTCACTACATGGATCTGTGCTGTTTAAGCGAAAGCATTTTCGCTTTGTCTCTGAAATCTTATCTTCAATTTCCTTGTTGAAGCACGCCTTGAAATATTGTCCTATTGGGATAAATGGTTTTGACATACTATCTTTATAGCAAAAAAGAAGGGTTGATGCACCAGAAAGCAAAATTCAATAATTTGTTGCATAAATTAAAAAATACACTTCATTTTTCCACTTTTTAACTTTATCTTTCTATTGTGGGGGGTTGACTTAACATTTGTGGGCAAGGTGTAATAATTACGGGGGAATTATTTTGAAAAAGTATACAGTTTTTATATGTATTTTATTATCATTGTCTGCTTTATTCGCCCAGGATAACAATAATCAAAAAACTACAAGAACAGTAGAGTGGTTCCAGAATCTCCCAGAGAAAGAGGGACCATTTTCTATCTCAATAGATGGTGAAGAAATTCCTGCTGAACTGGTATTTGTAAGCAATAACGATTTTGAATATAGCGTAGTTTGGTCTTGGGATTTACCAGATAGCCCAGATGGTTTCTCTTACAGACTCAATGGTGGCGAATGGAATACTGTTGAGGGGGAAGAAAGATCGGTTGTTACTAATAGTCTAGAGCTTGATAAATTCAACCTCTTTGAAATCTATGCGACAAAAAATGGCGTTGATACAGATATCAGCACACATGGCATTATAGCAAAGAAAGATAATAGATATAATTATCCAGGATCTCTAAGGCTTTCTCTTGCTCCATACACTTTAACTATCTATGACTTCTACAACGGTCATCACATTCCAAGCGCTAAATATCTGACATATTCAAAATACGGTCTTAATGTAGATTCAGATTTTGGTTTCTATTTCTTCAATAGACTTCGCCTCTCACTTGGTACTGGCTACTCATTGATTCTAAAGAGGGAATCAGTCATTCCAAATGCTTTTGATGTTCATTATGTTAAGGCCTATAGCGGACTTGATATTGCAGCAATCAAGAGAGGAAGCTTTTCAGCATCGGTGGGAGCCTTCGGTGGCATAATGATGCACATCAATGCCAAGAGATACAATATTTCTTCTTATTTTGGTGCAAGACTAGATTTCTCCTATGCACTCAATAACCATATTGTGCTTTCTGCAGGAACAAAGTTCTCAGCAGCACATCTGCCAAGTAGCGAACCATTGATGAACAGTATTTCATATTTCATTGACCCTGTTGTCATTTCTGCGGAGGTGAGATTCTAGGCTATGAAAAAGATACTACTTGTTATTGCGCTGATTTTATTGATCATATTCCCATCTTGTGATGGTTCTTTGATAGAAGCAGACGGAAATACCAATGAGTATATCTACCCATATCTTGAATTTGAGCTTTCTGATACTTTGACCTATTACACAGCTACAGTTGTTGCAGGTGCTAATCTTACAGAAATTAATATTCCTGGTGAGTTCCATACAGATTTTGGCGCTATGCCTGTCAAAGAGTTCTGTGGCTTTGAAAATCCAATGGATGCATCATCTCTCAAGGAAATTCATTTTGCTTCCAACATCGAGTATATTGATGAAGATGCATTGATTTATGCGGAAAATCTCCAGAGAGTTGAGCATGAGAGCAAAAAAGAGCATGACAAGTGGACTTATCTTCCAAAGCTCAGCAAGACAGGTCACCATTTCATTGGCTGGCAGGCTGGAGATGAGTTTGTTTGGGAAATGACAGAATCTGGCTACGTTCAGAATATTGTAGAAGTAGATCCAGAACATACAGTTGCAAAGCCTATATTCGTAAAGCTTATCAAGGTGGACGCAGTACTTTCAACATGTACAGATACAGGCTCTATCGCTCACTACCACTGTAATCATTGCGGAAAAGAATTCTCTGATGCTGATGGCAACAATGCAATTGCAAGTACAGTAGTTGCTGCACTTGGCCACTATTTAGTTGAGAACCAATACAAAGCTCCAACTTGTCAGGAAACAGGTATCGAAAAGCATTTTGTATGTGAACGATGTAATGAGAAATTCGAAGATGCAGAGGGTACAACCCCTGTAGATGATATTGTAATTCAAAAAGTAGAACACAAAGCAGGAGAAAATCTTAATCACAACGATGAATGCCATTACTACAAGTGTGTTTGGTGCGCAACAGAACTTGAAATGGAAAAACACAACTTTGACGAGGGCGTTGTTGATAACGAGGCATGCTTGAAAATCTATACATGCTTGACTTGTGGAAAACAGAAAACTGAGGATATTTCAGACCATGAGCATATTCTTGGAGATGATAAGATCCATTTCGATGCAACATGCACAGAGCCAGAGTATAACATCGGAACATGTTTAATCTGCGGAAGAGAGCATAAGGAAATCCTTAGAGATAAGCTTGGTCACCTCTTTGGAGAACCTGTTGAATATATTCAGGCAACTTGTCAGACAGAAGGTTTAAAGAGACATTTCCATTGTGAAGTGTGCGAACTTAATTTTGAAAACAAGAGCGCAACAACACCTGTTGATGTTGTTATTGCCAAGCTCGAACATAACTATAAGCAGATTTTGTCTCATGACGACATGCGGCATTGGTATGAATGCAGAACCTGTGACCCAGCTATTGGCGAAGTTACTAAAAAGGATTTCGCAGCACATTCCTACGACCGGGATGCAGCAAAAGATCAATTCCTTGTTAGCGATGCAACATGTACAGCGTCTGCTGTTTATTACAAGAGCTGTGAGTGCGGAGTATCTTCTTCAGACACCTTCGAATATGGAGAACCTCTTGGACATGAATATGAAAAAGAAGTTGGAACTCTTAATTATGACTATGGCAAAACAGATGACGACAAAGAATACCATTGGCTTGAATGTATTCGCTGTTCAGAGGAGAAGGAAGGCTCTAGATCTAATCATGTTATCGACAAGGAAAATAGCACACATAGAATTTGCGGAACATGTGGATATAAAACACCAAAGAGCTATGGTGGCATTGATGTTGATGTAATTGACAAAGCTCCATCTGGAACACTTATCGAAGTGAGCCAAGTAGGCAATGTATATACATTTAAACTTGAGAATGGAAACGAAGAATATCCAATCACAAGCTATAGATGGGAAACTAGTGGCATAGCAATCTCAGAAGTGAATGGAAACACATTCTCTTTTGAGGCTCCAAATAAAAAGGCATATACAGTTCGATGTGTATTCTCGAATGAATATGGAACAATGTCTCTCGCTGCAACAGTTTATGGTGGCGGAGTATAAAGTAGTAACGGGTTTTTGGGGAATAAGAAGTATATGGAAAATAGAAAGATTAAGCATAAGGGGTTAAAAATGAAAAAGTTTTTCGTTCTCTTAGTTAGCGTAGTTTTATTGGCAGGTTTGTTGATTTCTTGTAATCCAAACGCAAATGCTGATAAAAAAGCAATCGTTAAGCTCAATGTAGCAGGAGAGGTAAGCAAGAACCTTGCTTCTGCAATTGAGTATGCAGAATTTGGTGATGTTGACTGGTATTATACAGCAACAACTGAAAATCCTGTA
>JAGBWX010000057.1 GCA_017629575.1 Spirochaetales bacterium
AGTCAGGCAAGATTGATGGACTATTTACAGACGTCATTGATGCTAGCGGAGTTAAGAAGCTCTTAAATACTTAATAAATGTTAAGTAAAAAATAAAGAAATTTTTGTTTTGATGTCCTGTATCTCAATATAAATATCGAAAAATTGAAGTATGAACGCCAAAATACCTTCGTTTTGGCGTTGTTTTTTGCCATTTATAGGCCATTAATGCACAAAAAAATGTAGTTTTGTAAACTTTTGCGAGCTTTTTTTATTTTTTGCTAGCTATTTGCTATAATTAAGCTAACCGCTTTTGCGTGAAACTAAGGAGGAAAGCATATGCTGCTCTCAATGACTATTTCCAACTTCAAGTCAGTGAAGTCCCCTCAGCAGATCAGCCTTGTGGCTTTAAAGGACAACCGCTTGGATGTTTCAAAGACACTCCCAGCTACAGATCGCTTCAATGTACTTAAGACAACAGCTATCATTGGACCAAACGGTGCAGGCAAGAGCTCTTTTGTTAGAGCCCTTGAGGTAGTTAAGGCAATCGTATTCGCATCAGAAGATATAGAGAATCCATTAAAGGGATGCCTGCAGAAGGCAGCATTTGCCTATGGCGATGGAAAAGATAGACCTAGCGAAATATCAATCGACTTCCTTCTCGACAAGGGTGTTCCAGGTTCTGCAGATAGACCTAGCATCATCGCTCGCTACACTATCGCTGTAACACAGCAGAGATTCTATGAAGAGTCACTCTATTACATCGTCGATGGCTCTAAGAAGATGATGTTCGACAGAAAGTATGAAAATGGCGAATATCTCTATCGCTTTGGTAAGCTCTACAGAGGCGAGAAGAAGAGACAGGTTGCTAAGCTTTCAGAGACAAAGAGCTTCTTGCAGGGTGCTGCTCTCAAGGGCGGTCAGACAGCTATGGAAGTTTATTCATGGCTCAGAGACAATCTTAATCTCCTTCCACTCGGCTACGGCAAGAACGCTGAGCAGATTGTTATCGATGCACTCAAGGCTCATCCAGGCTGGAGTGAGCAGCTGATCAACTTCCTTTGGGCAGTGGATGTTACAGACATCTCAAGAATCCGCGTTGTTAAGAACGAGAAGGGTGAGGAAGCTATAGGTATTTCCCACGCATTCGTAAACAAGGGTACATCAGAGGCTTATTCACAGATATTCATGAAGGAATCACTATCTCTAAGACGTCTTATCGTAACGGCTGTATCTTTCTTCGAAGCATTCATTACATCTAAGACTCTTGTCATCGATGACTTCGGACAGCTTCTACACCCATATGTTGCATGTCATCTCGTAGAGATTTTCAATACATGCGACACTGAGTCTCAGCTCGTTGTTGTTGACTGTAATCCAGCTCTTCTTGAAGAAGATTTGCTTAGAAAGGATTCAATCTGGTTTGCTCAGAAGGGCGCAGAGAGCTCAACAGAGTATTTCTCACTTGCAGACTTCAAGAATTCAAAGAGCAAGGTATCTGTATATGAAAAGTATCTTCAGGGCATGTTCGGAGCAGTTCCTCTTGAAAGTGAGTTCTGCTTTGTTCACGATGGAACACCAGCTGTAAAGAAGGAGGATAACTGATGACACCTAGAAAGAGAAACAAGGTAGAAGCAAAGGAAACAATGCTTTTGGTATGTGCAAAGGAGTCTGAGGCTGTATTCTTCTCACAGATGAGAAAGGATTGCAGATATTCAAATCTTACAGTTATCGCAGAGGAATGTTCATCTCTTGAGAAGTTCATCGATGCTGCAGTTAAAGAAAGAAACAGAGGCAAGTATTCTGTTTGCTGGGCACTCTTTGGCTTCAATGACGTAGCTACAGATGTCGAAGAAGTTAAGTCTATGATGGATTATGCAGATAAGAAGAAGGTAAACCTTTGTTACTTCAATCCGACATTTGACCTCTATTTCATGCTTTTCGCAACAAAGCCAAGAGCTTTCATCTCAGATAGCGAGATGATCAAAAACCGTGTTCAGGCATCATTTGATGGCTACGATGGTTCTGTTGAGTACTTCCTCACAAAGGGCCTCAATCTCAACTTCAGAATTTACCCACAGCTTGCTGAAGCTGACAAGAACGCTAGAGACTACAACATTATTTCAGAGATAGATACAGGAATTGTCGCAACATCCCTTCATCTCTTCTTCGATAGCCTGAAGAGTGTATGCGGTAAGGCAGACATGTCTCACAACCTCAAAAACAGGAAGTAATTTATGACAACAACGTCAGTACTTCTTAGCCTTTTAGCCTTGTCCATTGTTTCAATGGACTTGGCTTTGGCTGTAGTGCTTCACAAAGAAAATAAGCAGTATTGGACCAAGTGGTTTGTAGTATTCATTGCATCCCTCCTTGGTCTAGTTCTTTTATACATATTAGAACAGTTTTCATCGATATTATTCACAGGAACGCCTAAGTTCGTTCTCCACCTGGTGTGGGAGATATTTATAATCGCTGATGCCTCCTTTTTATGTACATTCTCCTATTACTTCATCAACTGGGTAATAGCTCGTCCTATGGTACGCTTTGAAAAGCTGTTAGCTTATATCAATGGCCTGATGTTCCTAGCATCAGGGGTATTGCATGAGATTTTCCCTATTGAGGGGCTATCGTCTGCAAGATATGCAGTAGGTACAATTGCTATTGCATATATCATTGGAATTATCTTGAAAAACCAGAAGTTGATAGAAAATCATAGGGTGAAGATTGTCTGTAGAACCTTCGTTTGGGTTTCTATGGGAGTGCTTGTATTGATTATACTTTCCATTTCCATGCCTATTCTGAAGTCCATGCTTCCTCCTCTCATGGCTCTCAGTTATCTGATCTGTTTCTTGGTATTCCTATGCATTGCTCTTGAGATTCCAATCGTTGAGACAAAGGAAGAGACATTCCAGCGCAAGGAGCTTACCATTGATGAGGTTTCTTCTTATGGAATTACACAGAGAGAGTTTGAGGTTATCCTCCTAATTAAGAGGGGTCTTACAAACAAGGAAATTGCATCTGAACTGTCTATTTCTGTTAATACCGTCAACAACCACATTGCAAACATCTTTGACAAGACAGATGTCAGAAGCCGCATTGATCTTTTAAATCTTCTTCAGGAGGCAAAGTGGTAATGGAATTCATCTATAGCGTAAACAATGCTTGGTACGAGGGTGTTTATAAAGATAAGAAAGAGCCTTGCAATGCCGCAAGATCTTTTTCTCTCATCCATACACCTAAGAGCAATAAGGCAGTTCTCTGCATCCATGGCTATACAGGATACCCAGGAGAGCTCACACGCCCTGCAATAGATCTCTATGAAGCGGGCTTTGATGTATATTGCCCAAGGCTTCCTGGACATGGAACAAGTGGTGACGACTTTCTCAAGATAAAGGTAGAGGACCTGATCAATGTTCCTCAGGCTGCTGCTAAGGATCTGTTGAATCAATATGATGAAGTCCATGTTCTCGGACACTCGATGGGTGGAGCCTTGGCTCTGATCACCGCTGCGGGAGAGGATAGGCTTAAGTCTGTTGCGGTTGCTGGTCCTGGAATTGTCGAGGATGAGTCAAAGCTTCCTGCAAAGCTATCTGTAATGAAACTTATTGGATTTTTTAAGAAGAGAATCAAGAAGGAGTGGGCAGCCGATCCTGAGTTCATCATGTACTATGAGAATGCTCCTGCAGATGATGAATATCTTGGTTCCGAGTATTGGTCTTATCTTTATCCAAGACAGCTTGCAATGCTATTTAAGATTATGATTAAGGGCGGTGAGGCTGTATTGAATCTCAAGCAGGATGTTCTTACCATCTCAGGCGGAAAAGACGAAGTCATTGGAGCTGGGTCATCTGAGTATATCGTTAGAAAAGGCAAGGGCAACAACGAGCATCTCCATCTGAAAAATGCAACGCACTATATGTTCTATGACAAGGACAAGAGCGAGGAAAGCATTGCCGTTGAGACCGTTCTCGATTGGTTTGGAAGAAAAAGATGATTTCAGACAGAATTCGAATAATCACAACAGGTGGAACCTTCGACAAGCTCTATGATGCTGTAAAGGGTGAGCTTACCTTCAGAGAATCCCAGCTTCCAAGAATCTTGCAGCAGGCTAGAGTAACACTTCCTGTGCACCTTGATGCGCTCTTTGCTGTTGATAGCCTTCAGATGACGGAATCTCAGAGACAGGATATTGTCGATGATGCTCTATCTTGCGTTGAGAAGAGGGTAATCATTGTCCATGGCACAGATACCATGGTAAAGACAGCAAGACTCCTTGAGTCCTCTTTAAAAGATGACGATGAGCATGTATTTGTCTTTACAGGCGCCATGATTCCTTATTCCCTTGAAAACTCCGATGCAATCTTCAATCTTGGCACAGCTCTTTCAGCTGTGCAGCTATTGGATAAAGGTGTCTATGTTGCTATGGGTGGCAGGATATTCCCAGCATCGAATGTAAGAAAGAACAAGGATAGAGGAATCTTCGAAGAAGAACTCTAGGACTCGATAGTAAATTCAAGCAATATCTATGGAACCTATTCTTTATTGGATAGGTTCTTTTTATTTTGGTAGAGTTCTCCTCGTTTGAAAAAAGCTACAGATGTTTCTGAAAGTGTTTAATTTGATTAATTTTATTGTCGTAGGCATCTTGCATTGCGATAATATTTGTTAGGCTAAATTAAATCATTTAATGGATGGAATGAAATGAGAACAAAGACATTACTCACTAAGGCTTCGTTTGCAAAGCTCGGCGAGGCATTTGCTGCTGTTGAGCTCCCACATACTTGGAATAACCTAGATGGACAGGATGGCGGTTCTGATTATTGGAGAGGAATCGGAACATATTTAATCGATCTTCCCAACCCAACAGAGGGCAAGAAGCAATACATCGAAATACAGGGTGCTAACCATGTGGCTACAGTCTATTGCAATGGCAAGAAGCTTGGATCTCATGAGGGTGGCTTCTCTACATTCCGCTTCGATTTGACTGGAGCGATGAAGAAGAGCGGCAATGTTCTTGCTGTAGAGGTTACAAATGCCGTATCTGACATCTATCCACAGTCTGCAGACTTTACTTTCTATGGTGGATTATATAGAGACGTTAACTTCATTGAAGCAGACGCTGCTCACTTCGATCTTTTGAAAGATGGTACAGATGGCGTTTTCGTAACACCTCATTGCACAGGCAAGACAAGAATTGACCTTTTCCCTGTTGGAGCATCTGGAATGGATGTTAAGGTTTCAATCAAGGATGGAGAAGGAAAGGAAGTTGCTTCTGGTTCTGCAAAGGCAGAAGCTCATACAGTAATAAAGCTCGATGTAGCTAATCCTCATCTTTGGAATGGAATGGCTGATCCATATTGCTACTCTTTGGAAGCAACTATTGAAAAAGATGGAGCTGTTATTGATTCAGTCGAGGTAAGCTATGGCTACAGGGGCTTCTATGTAGATCCTGCAAATGGATTCTTCCTCAATGGCAAGAGTGTTCCTCTAAGAGGCGTTAGCCGCCATCAGGATAGGCTCGATAAGGGCTGGGCAATCAGCAAGGAAGACCATGAAGAGGATATCGAGATCATCAAGGAAGTTGGCGCAAACACAATTCGTCTTGCCCACTACCAGCATGATCAGTATTTCTACTCACTTTGTGATAAGACTGGTTTCGCAGTTTGGGCCGAGATTCCTTTCATCAGTGTATTCAATCCATCAAAGAAGGCTCACGACAATACAATTAGCCAGATGAGAGAGCTTGTTGCACAGAATTACAACCATCCATCAATCCTCTTCTGGGGCATCTCAAATGAGATTACGATCGCAGGAGAATCAGAGGCATTGTACCAGAACCTTACAGAGCTCCATTCCCTTGTTAAGTCAATGGATCCAATCAGACTTACAACAATGGCTGAGGTAACAATCACTCCAAAGAACAGCGAGCATGTATATATTACAGACATTCTCAGCTACAACCACTACTTTGGATGGTATGTTGGAGACGTTGAGGACAATGGCCCATGGCTTGATGAATTCCATAGAATCAATCCAGATAGAGCATTGGGCGTATCTGAGTACGGTGCTGAAGCTGTTCTCAATTGGCATACTGCATATCCTGAAAACCATGACTACACAGAAGAGTATGCAGCTTACTACCACCATGAAATGCTCAAGACATTTGAAGCAAGACCTTATCTTTGGTCAACTCATGTTTGGAACATGTTCGACTTTGCCGCTGATGCAAGAGATGAGGGTGGTGTCAGAGGCCGCAACAACAAGGGTCTTGTCACATATGACAGAAAGATCAGAAAGCAGTCATTCTACCTCTATAAGGCATATTGGAACAGCGAGCCAATGGTATATGTAGCAGGAGAAAGATTTGTTGATAGAGCTCCAGATGAAAGAGATATCACAGTCTATACAAACTGCCCATCAGTAACTCTTGTTGTAAATGGAAAGGAAGTTGGAACTCTTGATGCAGTTGATCGAGCAGCAGTATTTAAGTCTGTAGCTCTTGAAAAGGGCGAGAACACTGTAACAGCATACTCTGGTGATGTTAAGGGCAACGAGATCAAGCTCAATGGCGTAGATGTACATAACTATGCTCATGATCTTCCTGCAGGCAATGAGGCCGCTAACTGGTTCGAGGACCCAGCAGCAATTGCTGCAAGAAAGAAGCTTACTTACAAGGAAGGCTTCTATAGCATCAAGGACAAGATCAGCGACCTTTTGGCAAATCCAAAGACAGCAGCAATTTTGATGCCTCTCTTCAGTGCTATGGGAGGACAGAATGAGATGGCTGGTGATATGTCAGATCCTAACAACCCAATGAGGGAGTTCATGATGCTGATGAGATTGGATAGCATGCTTAAGATGGCAGGAAAGATGGTTCCAGCTGGATTTAAGGAAGACTTGAACAACAAGCTTCAGGCTATTGAGAAATAAAACAGATGAGAAAGGAGCCCGAGTGGCTCCTTTCGTTGAAAAAAAACATAATCACAATGTTTACCATCCCTTTTTTTATGTGATACTATCGAATCGAAGAAATTAAGAAGGAGAGTTTATATGGACGACGGCGGAAGTAATCCTTTACCTAGAAAGACAATGATAGATTCTGCCTTCTTCTCCCTCTGATTTTTCCTCTGCGGGCGTTGAAGGCCCGGAGAAGGAAATGATTACAATTAGAAACGACTTAACAAGAAAACAAAATTTTACATGGGTCGACGTAAGAGAGATGGATAGAGATGATATCCGCATTCTTACGGGCGAATATATGCTTCCATCTGAAATGATTGCCGATATCATGGACGTTGATGAGATGGCCAGAATTGAGAAGGAGGATGACTATACCTTCATCATCTGTCGTCGTCCATCAAACGAGGATGACGATGAGGAGAATCCTCTCGAGAGAAGATCTATTCCTTTAGGCATAATTATTTATCCAGATAAGGTCATCACCATTTGCAGAGGTGATAGCGTAGTAATTGACGACTTTGCAAAGCGCAGATTCAGACAGTGTCCTGTAGATACTAAGGAAGGCTTTGTAATCTCAATTCTCGGTAAGACCGCTCTGGTCTACATCAGACTCTTGAAATACATCAATAGACAGAAGGACATCGTAGAGGAACAGCTCAATAAGGCTATTATGAACTACGAGCTCTTGCAGCTCCTCTCTATCCAGAAGTCTCTTGTTTATATCACAACTTCAGTTACTGGCAACCAGTCTCTCTTGGAGAAGCTCCAGAAGGTTTCCTACTTCAAGCTGAATAATGAGGATGAGGAAGAGTTCTGGGAAGACGCCATAACAGATAATAGACAGGCCATCGAAATGGCTAAGACCTATACAAACATCCTCAACGGTACGATGGATGCCTATGCTTCTGTTATCGGTAACAATATGAACGTAATCATGCAGCGTCTCACTGTAATTTCGCTCTGTCTCATGTTCCCTACATTCATCACAGGCTTCTTTGGCATGAACGTAGACCTTCCTGGACAGGGAATAAGATGGGCATGGATTATTCTTGCTATTGTTTGTGCTCTGGTTGCTATAGTTGGAACTATTGTAATCAACCATACAAACAACAGGTCTGTTATGAAGGCGAATAAGGGAATCATACCTAAGAGGAAGAAGGAAAAGAACTTCACTCCTAGTGAGATTAAGTACATGAGAAGAAAAAAGGCTACAATCGAGGAAGAAGACTCCTGATAGTAGAAGAGAAAAGCGGCAACTAGCCGCTTTTTCTATTACTTGATTACTCTGAGTATGAAGCCTTTGAGGTATTCGCTCTCTGGAAATGAAAGCCTAATTGGGTGATCTTCGCCTGCAGAGAGTGTCTCTAGAATCTGAACTTCAACACCAGCATCTGCTGCCGCCCATGCCAAGGTGAGCTTGAAGAGCTCTCTTGTCATTGCACCAGAGCATGAGAATGTCGCGATTATTCCTCCATTCTTGATCTTGGTCATCGCGACTCTATTGAGGTCCTTATATGCCTTCTGTGCGTTCTCAAGCTTGTTCTTTGTCTTAGCAAGCTTTGGTGGATCGAGGATAATGAGGTCGTATTTGTTCTCCTTGATTGTCCTGATGTAGTCAAAGGCATCTGCAGAGGTTGTTGTTACCTTGTCTCTAGAGCCTTCTGGGAGAACTTTCTTGTTCTCATTCAAGTGAACCTGGTACAAAAGGTGTCTCAATGCAGTCTCTGATGCATCTACAGCATCAACGCTCTCAGCTCCGCCTCTGAGCGCATGGAGGGTGAATGCGCCTGTGAAGGAGCAAACATCAAGAACTTTCTTTCCAGCAGCATATTCCTCAACGATATTTCTGTTGTTTCTCTGGTCACAGTAGAAGCCTGACTTCTGGCCCTTTCCTGGTGTTACTTCGTAGTAGATGCCGCTTTCGATGAACTGGATATTCTGGAGCTTATCTTCGCTCTCATGTGTCTCGCCGCCGTTTTTGAAGTATCGGACCTTTTCTGAGAGCCCCTCTGCAGAAGCGTAGAGTGGGTCTGCTGTAACTTGAATGAGCTGTGGCTTAAGCAGTCTGAAAATCTCACCTGTGATTTCAGAGAGGAAGGTGTTTGCAAAGCGTGATGAGATGATTATTCTCACCTCGTTTGCATATACGTCAGCGGCAACGCCTGGAAGGAAGTCTGCCTCTCCATGGATGAGTCTGAAGGCGGTAGTATCGGATGAGGAGAAATAAGGCCTGCGTCTGAGGATTGACTCCTTTACGAGATTTCTGACAAATGTATCTCCAACCTTCTCATTCTTGTCCCAAGAGAGCAGGTGAAGGAGAATGTGGCTTCTCTCGTCATACCATCCATATGCAATGAATGTGCCTTTTGAGCTTGTGATTTCAGCCCAATCGCCCTTTTCAAACTCAGGTTCGACCTTGTCGATTGCCCCTGAGAAAACCCATGGATGATGCTTTACTAACTGTTTTTCCTTGCCTTCTTTTACGCTGATTCTGTACATAGCATCAAAGTACCTTTTCGTGAAGCAAATTGCAAGTTGTTCTCACCTTTTGTATCATGGAAGCATGAAAGCTGTAATATTCGATTTAGATGGAACACTCTTAAATACATTAGAAGATGTAGCTAGCGCCATTAACTACGCAAGAAAGGCCTATGATGGGGAAATCGTAAGCCTGCAGGATACCAGAAGATATATTGGAAATGGTCTATTTAAGGAGCTTATGAGATCTTTTGAGGAGCATGGACCAGAAATCGATCCGGAAGAGGCTCCAATTATCTTCTGCCTTATGATGGGATACTACAGAAATCATCCAGCTGACTACGCATATCCTTATGATGGGATCATGGAGCTTCTTTGGACTCTCAAGGAAAAGGGAATCAAGTGCGCAATCCTATCAAATAAGGCTGATGATATATTGCAGGATATGATGGACAAGAGCTTCGGTTCTTTTAAGTTTGACTATGTAATTGGCCATAGAAAGGACTTCGCCCTGAAGCCAGACCCAAGGTCCCTCTACCATGTTCTAGAGGAGCTTGGTGTTGATAAAGAGGACGTTCTATATGTTGGAGATAGCGAAGTAGACTATAAGACAGCTATTAATGCTGGTGTTAAGCATCTAATTGTAACATATGGATTTAGAGATAGAGAAATACTTGAGAAGCTCGATGGAGTAAGACTGGTTGACCATGTTCCTAGCTTCGAGGAATTGATTGATGGATATCGCGCATAGCTACATTGAAAAAGGCTCAGGTGAGTATCTTATCCTCCTCCATGGAAATGGGGAGGACTCCTCCTATTTTGAGAATCAGCTTGAGGCTTTCTCCAAATATTTCAAAGTCATCGCTCTTGATACCAGAGGACATGGAAACACACCTAGGGGAGAAGGGGAGTTCACTCTCCAAAGATTTGCAGAGGACTTATATCTCTTCATGAAGGAAAAGGGGATTTCTAAGGCCAATATCCTTGGATTTTCAGATGGAGCGAATATCGCAATTCTTTTTGCGCTATCTCATCCAGAGTGTGTGCTGAAGCTTGTTCTAAATGGCGGAAACATCTTTCCAATGGGACTCAAGCCAAAGGTTTTGAATGAGATTATCGCAGATTGGAATAGGACAAGGAAAAATCCAAGCCGTAAGAGGCAGGAGGAACTGCTTTGTCTCATGGTAAGGGAGCCAAAGCTAAGATTTTCAGACTTAGTCAAAATAGATGCAAAGAGCCTGGTTATTGTTGGAAGCGAGGATGTAATTAGACGAAAGCATTCGATTATGATCGCTAAGTCGCTAAAGAATGGTGAGTTCGCTGAAATTGAAGGCGGACACGATATAGCTTATTCGAAATACTCTGAATTCAACGAAATTGTTCTCCGTTTCCTAATCTAAAGTACGGTTTCTTATAATTTTTGATAACAATATTCTGATAAAGAATGATAAACTGATAAACAGGAGATTTATCAAATGGAAATTTCAGAAAAGATGAAGAATGAAGTTCTTGCAGCGGCAGAGAATTACATTAAGTTTGAGGCAAACGATATCTTCAGAAGTGAAGTTGAGAATGCTATTAAAAATGGTGACTGGGAAGATCTTTACGATCGCTTCTACACTGCACTTGCTTTCGGCACAGCTGGCATGCGTGGCGTAATTGGCGGCGGCACAAACAGAATGAACACATTCATGGTCAGAAAGGTATCACAGGGTCTTGCTGAGTATCTCAACGAAGCTGTTGAAAATCCATCAATTGCAATCGCATATGACTCACGTCTCTTTTCTGCAGATTTTGCAAAGGCAGCCGCACTTGTTTTGGCCGCTAACGGCGTAAAGGTATTCCTTTATGACAGCCTTAGACCAGTTCCAATGCTCTCATTTGCATTAAGATATCTCAACACAACAGCTGGTATCGTAGTAACAGCATCTCACAACCCTTCAAAGTACAACGGTTATAAGGTTTACTGGTCTGACGGAGGCCAGGTAACACCTCCACACGACATTGAGATTGCTAAGAAGGCTAATGCTGTTGTTGGCGATCAGATTGCTACAATCTCAGAAGAAGATGCAAAGGCTAAGGGTCTCTTGAACTCAGTTTCAGAGGAAGTTGACAACGCTTACTATGAAATGGTTCTCGCATCTCTCAGAAGACCATCTCTTGTTCAGAACAGCCCAATCACAGTTGCATATACACCACTCCATGGCTCAGGCAACGTTCCTGTACGCCACATGCTCAAGAAGCTCGGAATCAGATGCGAAGTTGTAGCAGAGCAGGAGCTCCCAGATGGCAACTTCCCAACAGTTAAGCTTCCTAACCCAGAGAGCGCAGAGGCAATGAGCAAGGTAATAGAGCTTGCTAAGAAAGTTAAGGCAGATATCGTACTTGGCACAGACCCAGATGCAGACCGCCTTGGCATTGCTATCCCAACAAGCGCAGAGAAGAACGACTATCTCCTTCTTACAGGCAACCAGATTGCAACTCTACTTGTTGACTATCTTCTCACAACTGCTCTCGAGCAGAACAACAACCCTTCAAAGAGAGCTCTCGTTGTTAAGTCACTTGTTACAACAGATCTCGTCAAGAAGATTGCAGAGAAGAATGGCGGAGAGTGCAAGGACGTTCTCACAGGCTTCAAGTATATTGCTGAGCAGATCCAGGCTATCGCAGATGGAAGAAACAAGTCAGACTACTTCCTCTTTGGATGCGAAGAATCCTATGGCTTCCTTACAGTTCCTCACGTAAGAGATAAAGACGCTGTATCATCAGCTGTTGCAGCTGTAGAGATGATGTGCTACTACGCAACAAAGGGCATCTCTCTCCAGCAGAGACTCGATACTATCTATGCTACATATGGCTACTCAACAGAGTGCGTATTCTCTCGTGACTACGAAGGCGCAGCAGGTAAGGAAAAGATGGCTAAGATCATGGCTGACTTCAGAGCTCTCAAGAGCGGCGACGAGATTGTTGGCAGAAAGATCGACACAGTTGAAGACCTTCTTTGCGAGAACACAGGCTTCCCTAAGGCTGACGTAATCATCATCCGCTTCACATCTGGCGAGAAGATGGTTGTTCGCCCTTCAGGCACAGAGCCTAAGATCAAGTACTATGTATTCCTCTCTGAAGGAAAGGGTGGAAGAGCAGAGCTTGAGCAGAACCTTCCAAACATTATTGGAGAATTCAAGGCTGCATTCTAATGTTGGTCTATTACCTTAAGCGACGAAGCGGAGATATTGCTATGGCGGATCTCCGCAATGTCGATCCCTATAAAAAGAACGAAGAGGATATCATCTTCAACATGTCTGCTCCAATCAAGGAGCGCGAATATGATGTGGCAGTTGAGAGCCTTCTTAAGGGGATTGGCAAGAAGATGATGGAAGGATTGAAGGAGAAGCATGGTGTTGCCATGATTCTTGCTCCCATTGTCATCAACGTTGCCGTTGTTCTTATACTTGCAAGCTTCGGCGTATTTCTATCCACTGTAAATCTTCTATTGCTTTCAGTGTTCACATTAATCGCCGGAGTTATTTTCATCACAAGCTTTTTGCAGAATCTCAATCCAGTAAAGGCGGCAAAAAGCTCTTATGTCGAAAGTCTATCTGATCCAATAATCATCTACACACCAGAAGTCGAAAACCTTGAAAAGTACTATCAGTCACTCTATGACTACGATTTGAGAACTCTGGCAACACTTTTGGCAGAGGATAAGGTAGATGGATATGATGGAGAAGTTTCAAAGGAATTCCTTGTTGCTCTAGATTGCTATATTCGTGACTGCAATAAGCTTGTAATGCGCTATGCCAAGACACTCCATTCAATGTCCTATAACGTAGAGACTGAGAAGGAGCATATCCAGAACGACACAGCAACAGGGCTTTTGGATATTCATTTGTTGGCATTCTACTTAGGACTAACCAAAAGTTAATAGAAATATCGACATTTTAAGATATATAAGGTATGTGGTATTACCTCCTGCCTGCAATATCTTTCTATCTAGCGCTCTTCTTCGAAAGAGCCTTCAGTCCTGTAATCGCAATCCCTATATTTATAATACTTCTTATTATTTCCTTGAAATATAATAAGATATCCTTATTTGTGCTTTATTCGATATTGATTTTTCTTTTAATAGCAAAGACAGAGCGAGCATCATATTTCTCTACATCGCTTGAGGAAACTTCAGTTAAGGCTATCTACGGCTATGTTGATAGCCCTAAAAGCACTAGGAGAAATAGAGATGCTGGCTTTAGGCTTAATGCCGTTGCTGTGATCGATAAATATGGCTCTGTATTTTCTGCAAAGGGGATAATATATGTCATTTCAGATTTGACGGATGTTGGTAAGGGTGACTATGTAAGGCTTGATGGTAAGATTGAGGATGAGGGATTTTTTCTCGCTGAATCCACCATGATTGTCAAATACGCTCCATTTGGGAGACTTAGGAGAATAGTTCTTCCAAAGCTCTATGAAGCATTTAGCTCAGATAGCGGGGCTCTTTCCTCGCTTTTGATTCTGGGAAATGATGAGAACGGAAACACTGAACTTAAGGATTTGGCTGCAAAGACAGGTCTAAGCCATCTTTTGTCTCTCTCAGGAATGCATCTTGCAATCATTTCTTCGATGGTGGAAAAGCCTCTTAGAAGGCTATTTGGAAAAAGATTTGGCACATGCCTTTCTTTTTCAGTTTTATTTGTTTTTACCTATCTCTCAGGGTGGAAGCCATCTCTTTTCAGAGCGCTTTTATTTAGGCTTCTTTCAAGAATATTGGAGAGTAGTCATGCCTTTGTCTTTTCTGAAGTATGCCTATTCGTGCTTTCTCCCAATTCAATTTCAGACCTTGGTGCAGCGTTCAGCTTCATATCTCTTTCGGGGATACTTTTTCTATCTGGAAGGATTAAGAAATCTATCGACTATATACTTCCATTTCCCAATCGAGTCACATCGTCTGTTGCAGAGTCTACATCTGCCATTCTTTTTTCGATTCCATTGGCTTTCGCCTATTATGGGCAATACCAGCTATGGGCGATACTCAGCGGAGTCATTGCTTCTATGATGATTTCTCTTTTTATGAGTCTTTCCCTTGCGTCCATAGTCTTTGCTCCATTGAGATCTGTGCTGGATCTGCTCTATTTTGCAATTAGGAAATACATGCTATTTCTATCTGAAATCGAGGTGCAGACTACTATCTATCCATATCTCAATTTTGTTGTCGCTGTTGCATTATTCATTGCTTTGACCTCTTTTTTAGAGGTGTTTATGGATAAAAGACATAAACATATCCCTTTTCTTTGCCGGAATGCTTTAGTACAATAGGCGTGTGAAACTCTATAATAAGCTAATTCTTTTGATTCTGATTCTATTGATGCCAGCAGCTCTCAATGCTGAGAGCCGTGACTATATTGGCCTTACTGTAGGTTTTGATATCAGCGGCAAGACAAATATCTTCGATGATGGCAATGTGTGGAACAGCAAGAGTGCATCTTTAGATACACTCATGGATATATTAGTTTATTTCAATGGGGAGAATGATGGCTTTAGAGTTGGTACAGGATTCTCCATTGGCTGTGGAGTTCCTCTGCTCTATAGCACAAGCTATGGTGAGGTCTATGGCAAGAAGCCATTTGCATTCTATGGCAAGGTGACTGGAGAATGTGCTTATTTCATTGACGCCAAGACCGCTATCGAATCAAAGGCAGGCTTCGCAGTTCGCGTAGATCAGCTCAACTTCAGAGAGAACTACAAAGAAGTGCAGCTCTCATCACCAACAATGATCTTCAATGCATCTATTCTCGGTGTTGCAGGTCTTTCTGCAAGACATGAGATTGTCCCTGGTGTCGTTATCAGGAGTGGCATTGAGGTTGATTTCTCGCTTCTTGAATACATTAATGCAGTACAGGGACCAAACATTGTCTACAACTATGTGGGCATGCACAAGGGCTCTAGAATATCTGTATTGCCTTATATGTCAGCACTCTTCTCTTATTGATAGATATTGGCTATGTGGAATCTAAATTACGACAGCATCTCAGAAATTGATTCAATTCTAAAGGAAAATGGCCTTGCCATGTCCAAGAAGTTTGGACAGAATTTCCTTACTTCAAGACAGGGTAGGGAAAGAGTTGTTGAATTGATGAATCTTGAAAGTGGCATGAAGGCTTGGGAAGTTGGACCAGGTCTTGGGGCTATTACTCATCTAGTTCTAAAGGCCGGTGTAGATCTTACATGCTTTGAGATAGACCATGGCTTTGCTGAGATTCTCAGAACAAAGGCTTTTGGTGATGAAAAGGGCTTTACACTTGTAGAGGGCGATGCATTGAAGACTCTCTTCAACTATTCATATACACCAGATAGAATCATTGGAAATCTTCCATACAATGTAGGCTCTGTGATCATTGCACGTCTTATTGAGAGAAGCATCCTCCCAGATTTAATGGTATTTACTCTCCAGAAGGAAGTCGTTGAGAGAATGTGCGCAAAGCCTTCAGATGAAAGCTATTCATCCTTTTCTGTCCTTACTCAGCTTGACTATGAGAATAAGCTTGCGCTTACTCTCAAAAAGGGCTGCTTCTGGCCTCAGCCACAGGTAGATAGCGCTGTAGTTGTAATGAAGAAGAGAGAGAAGTCCTTGGTAAGCGATGAGCTTAGACCGGTATTCCTCCCTCTCATTAGAGACCTCTTCTCCCAGAGAAGAAAGACTATTAAGAATAACCTCACTTCATCTAAGTATGGAAATCTTGGAAAGGATGCCATCTCAGAGCTTATTTCAAAGGCGGGGCTCACTGGAGGAGAGAGGGCCGAAGCACTCTCCTTTGAAGACTTGATTAGAATCGCAGAGAGCGCGAAAAGCTTTTCGTAATTGGAGAATATCGGAAACGATAGTATTATAGGGCTATGGAGAAAAAGAAGGGCTATTACATAGTTGATGGCGAGTATAGAGAGATTCCCAAAGATAAGAAGGAAAAGCTTCTCTTTATTTGCAATAGGTTCTTTTCTGGCGTTGTTCTTTGGTTCATCCCTTGGATAATGCTAGTTCTCACATCTCTCATTCAATTTAAGCAGTTTGGATTTATCTGCTACTCCCTGACAGTATTGTTTTTCCTTGAATCCTTCTATCTTTACCACATATTGAGGGAGTCTAAGGACGGACAGGGCTATTTCTTTGTATTCTCAATTATCCTCAACCTTATTTTTGTCTGTCTGATTTAACCTATATAGCTTCCAAAGAACATAGAATTATTATTTATAACTTCTTTTCATTAAAGTAATTATCGAGGCATAAAAATAGGGCTATATTTCTATAGCCCTCGTCTTTTTGCAAATATCTTAGTTTGCTGCGCCTGCCTGAGCAAGTGTGATAGCTGAAGTAACAACGATGTCTTCTACTGAACAGCCTCTTGAGAGGTCAGATACTGGCTTTGCAAATCCCTGGAGGATTGGGCCATAAGCTTCTGCACCAGCTAAGCGCTGTACGAGCTTGTAACCGATGTTGCCTGCCTGGAGGTCAGGGAAGATAAGTGTGTTAGCCTTACCAGCTACGCTTGAGTTTGGAGCCTTCTGTGCTGCAACTGAGCCAACGATAGCTGCATCAAGCTGGAGTTCGCCGTCAACCTTAAGCTCTGGACACTTTGCTTTGATGAGTGAAGCAGCTGTTGTAACCTTGTCAACGAGGTCTCCCTTAGCAGATCCCATTGTTGAGTATGAGAGAAGAGCTACTACTGGCTCTGCTTCGAGGAATACTCTGCATGATTCAGCTGAAGCTTCTGCGATCTCTGCAAGCTGCTCTGCTGTTGGGTTAGGGATTGTTGCACAGTCTGCGAAGATGAATGAACCATTTACGCCATACTGTTCCTTGTCTGTTGCCATAACGAAGCATGATGAAGCTGACTTGATGCCAGGCTTGCACTTGATGATGTTGAAGCAAGCTCTGAGAACGTTGCCTGTTGTTGACTCTGCGCCAGCAACGAGTGCATCTGCATAGCCAAGGTGTACGAGCATTGCACCCCATCTGAGCTGGTCAACGATTTCGATTTCTGCCTGCTCTGGTGTCATGCCCTTGTGCTTTCTCATTTCATAGTATTCATTAGCAAATTCAGCCTTCTTGTCGGACTTGTTTGGGTCTGAAATTTCGATGCCTGTGAGGTCTACGCCGATTTCTGCAGCGAATGCCTTAACCTTATCTTCGTCGCCAACAAGCACAACTGCTGATGCAAGACCTTCGTCCTTGATCTTTCTTGCTGCCTGAACAGTTCTCTTCTCCATGCCTTCTGGAAGGACAAGCTTCTTATTGGCCTTGATTGCAAGACCCTTCATCTTTTCTGAAAATGTCATTTTTGTAATCTCCTAGCAAAAAAGCTACTTCTATGATAAACCTCACGCGATGAAAATTAAAGTATTAAGGGGACTAATTTGATTCTTTTGTACGATTAGAAGGTTTTCTGTATAGAGCACTCTCTTGTCTTTGCACTTTCTAATGGATATTCTTTGAGCATGAAAATAGGTGTATACGGTTTAGGTCGCTTTGGCTCCTTTTGGGCTGAATCGCTAAGTAAGGCAGGCTGCGAGGTAATAGCATACTCAAGAAGCGCACATGAAGTGCCAGAGAATGTTGCTTTAGTCAGTGAGGAAGAGGTTCTCAAGGCTCCATATATCTTCTTTGCAGTCACTATCTCAGCATTTGAAGATGTATTGAAGCGCGTTGGTCCAATGGTTGGAAAAGACAGCGTTGTTCTCGATACATGCTCAGTAAAGACCTATCCAAGCAAGTGGATGAGGACATATCTCTCTGAAGACACCTATAAGATTGCAACACACCCAATGTTCGGACCAGACTCAGGAAGAAATGGTCTGAAGGGGCTTCCTATCGTGATGTGCCCAATATCGAAGGTCGATGAAAGATATCAGATGGTCAAAGAGCTATTTTTATCAATGGGGCTAGATGTTCTGGAGATGAGCGAGCGTGAGCACGATGAGGAGGCTGCTTATTCACAGGGCGTCACTCACTTCGTTGGAAGAACGCTCAATCAGATGGGAATGACATCAACTCCAATAGCAACACAGGGCTATAGAAACCTGATGGCAATCGTTGAGCAGACATGCAACGACCCTCTTCAGCTCTTTTATGACCTTCAGAGATACAATCCATATGCAAAGGAGATGAGGCTGACGCTGCAGGTTGCAATCGAGAAGATTCTCAATCGTTTGGCAAAAGAGGAGGATAAGCTTTGAGAGTATACATATACACTCTAGGCTGCAGGCTCAATCAGTGTGAATCCGAAGCAATTGCAGATAGCTTTTTGAATGCAGGCTTCGAAGTAACCAAGAAATATGAAGATGCTGAGCTCATCATCGTAAATTCATGCACAGTAACATCCAAGGCAGAGCAGAAGGCGAGAAGAATGATTCGCCTCTTTGCCCGCACAGCAGAGGCTATTGCAGTAACTGGCTGCTATGCTGAAGTTGAAAGGGAGGAGGTCGATAGTCTCTCTGATAAGGTAGAGGTCTTCTCTCTTAGCGAGAAGGCTTGCCTATTGGAGCTTCCTGAGCATATTAAGACAGCGATAAATTCCGGATTTTCCCTTCGTGAGGCTATGAGAAGCTTCAAAAAGAGGGACAGGGGCCTCTTTGACTTCGATCCATCATCCTTCTCATACCACTCCAGAGGATACCTTAAGATCCAGGATGGCTGTGACAACGCTTGCGGATATTGCAGAACAACTATTGCACGTGGTCCATCGGTGTGGCTCGATAGCGATGAAGTTGTAAGAAGGGCGCTTAAGGTTGAGAGGGAGGGAATGCATGAGATTATGCTCACAGGCGTAAATCTCACTAACTACGACCACTCA
>JAGBWX010000058.1 GCA_017629575.1 Spirochaetales bacterium
CCATGCAAAAGCATTGGCTGCATTTGCTCCTCTGGAAAGATTTCCCATCCAGAAGATCTGATGACATCGAAATCTGGATTATCCACATAACGATAGGCATCATGGTAAATACCTGCAATAAGCGCAGCATCTTTATCAAGACCAAAGCGCTCTGCAAGCATAGCTGCAGTCTTTGCAACATCTACTGAGTGCTGGAAGCGAGAAGGCTTAATCATCTTCTCTACCTTGCTATAAAGCTCAGTATAAGTGATGCTCATCTATATACTCCCTGACGCGTCTAGAAAGAAGACTTCCGTCCCCCTTTCTAACATCTGTAGATGATGCCTTGTAGATATCACTATCAATGAAGTGAATCTCTGCATCTACTTTTCTGATCTCCCCATCATCGCGCTTGAAGCAAAAGAACCTCACATGCGATTTAAGGTATTCAAAGTCATGCCATTTGTCGAGCGATGAAGCTAGGTCATCTCCTATTATGAAGTTGACCTTTCCATTCTCGGCATATCTGTCATATAGGGCCCTAATTGTATCTGAAGTGAAGCTAATGCCACCCCTTTCGCCTTCTATTCTCGATAGAGTCAGCTTTAAATCAGAGTCCTTGAATAGATCCCTGTAATCCAGGAATGCTTGTTCGAGCATTTCTGCCCTATCTTCAAACGATACAGGCTTCCTATCTTGCTTGAAGTTGGAAAGAAGAGCTGGAATTACAACCAGCTCCTCAATCTCTATATACTTCCATGCTGAATGAAAAAGCATAAGATGCCCCAGGTGGACAGGATCAAAGCTTCCACCAATAAGGGCAACCTTATTCTTCATCTCTGTAGAATGCATCGTTATCCATCCTTGATGTGAATCCGCCATTATCTTCAATCTTCTTGATGGCATTTGAACCAACGAGTCTTCTGAATGCACGTCTTACAGGCAAGAGAAGCTCATCAATATAGATTGAAAGAGAATAGATCTCTTCATCAGGATATTTGCTCTTAAGCTCCTCAAAGCGCTCTTCACAATCAGGCTCGTCAATTTTCGTACCGATTATGATATAAGGCTTTGCTGCAAGCTCGTCAGAGTATTTCTCGAGTTCTGCCTTCAAAATATCAAAAGCCTCGAGATAGTTATCATCGCTAAGGTCAATGAGGTAAGCAAGACCCTTGGTTCTTGAGATGTGCTTCAAGAATTTGAAACCCATGCCAAGGCCTTCGGATGCGCCTTCGAGAATACCTGGGATATCAGCAAGGACAATATCCTGGTCATCGTATCTCATTACACCAAGCTGTGGGATCTTCGTTGTGAAAGGATATCCAGCAACCTTGCTTCTAGCGTTGGTCAAAAGATTGAGAAGAGAGGACTTACCTGCATTTGGGAAGCCTACAAAGCCAATATCTGCAATAACTAGAAGCTCGACACCTACTCTCATGGCAATTCCTGGTTCTCCAGGCTGAGCAAACTTAGGTGCCTGACGAACGGAGTTTCTGAAGTGCCAGTTACCTAGGCCTCCCTTTCCGCCCTTGAGAAATACAAATCTGTCGAGGCCAGTCAAATCTTTAATGATCTCACCAGTCTCGGCATTCTTGATTACTGTGCCAGGAGGAACTGGAACCTCAATATCGTTTCCGTTCCTTCCATAGCAGCGAGCTCCCTGACCATTACGTCCGTTCTCTGCGCGATAGTGTCTTACGAACCTCAAGTGCTCGAGTGTGCGCAGATTCTCCTTCACGACGAAAACAACATCTCCACCACGGCCGCCATCGCCACCGTCTGGACCCCCTTTAGGGATATATTTCTCTCTGCGGAAGGAGACGCTTCCAGCGCCTCCGTCCCCAGATGCTACATCAATGTATGTCTCGTCTGAAAAACCGAACATTAGTTCTCAGAAACCTCAATGATGTTGCAGTACTTTCTGTTCTTTCTTTCCATGAACTCTACAGTACCTGCTACCTTAGCAAAGAGTGTGTAGTCATTGCCACAGCCACAGTTTGCACCAGGATGAATCTTTGTGCCGCGCTGGCGAACGATAACCTCACCAGCCTTAACAAGCTGACCGCCAAATCTCTTAACGCCTAATCTCTGAGCGTTAGAATCGCGTCCGTTACGGGATGAACCGCCACCTTTCTTATGTGCCATTCTCTTACCCTCCTATTAAGCGTTGATTGTGTTGATAGTGATCTTAGTATACTTTTCTCTGTGTCCCTGAGTTCTTCTGTAACCCTTTCTTCTGTGGAACTTGAAAACCTTTACCTTGTCACCCTTTACTTCTTCTACGACTGTAGCTGTGATCTTTGCGCCTTCAACATATGGAGTGCCGAACTTAGCATTGTCACCATCTACAACAGCGAGAACCTTGTCAATTTCATAAGAAGCACCAGCTTCTAATGGAAGTCTATCAACAAGAAGTACAGCACCTTCTTCTGCCTTGTACTGCTTGCCGAGGATTTCTACTAATGCGTACATGTATTTGTCCTTTATATTTTAATCTGTAAAGGTTATACACTTCTTTAAAATAAGGCTCAACAGCTTTTTTACCAATTATTGCAAAATTGATGAAAATAACCTATTTTCAACCAACCGTTCGGTTGATATACTACAAATATGAAGATTGAAGGAAAGAAAGAAGTTAGGGAAATGGCTTTAGACATAATTGCTTATGAAGGAATAGATAAGCTCACTATGTCTCACTTAGCGGAGAGTCTGGGAATTTCTAAGGCAACTTTATATCACTACTATAAATCCAAAGAAGAAATTCTAGAGGATATCTATATATCGGGGCACCAGGCGCTGATGCACAAAGGCTTTAAGCTCTCTCTCGACGGAAGCAGCGAAAAGATACTTCTTTCAGCTGCAGGGCCTTGGCTGGATTTGTTTACATCCGAAGATACCGCGGCATATCTTAGAATGATATTCTCCTTGCATTTGACAGATGAAAGAGCAGCAGAGGAATATAGATCGCTCTCGCTGATGCTCTATAGCCAAGCAGAGGTTATCATCGGTGCAATCACAAAAGGAGGATTGAAGGAAGAGAAGCTTTATGCATCTTTATTCTCATCTCTTTTAATTACTAGCTTGGAAAGAATTCTTGAAGAAGAAGCTGTTGACTTGGAATCTGATATAAGGGCATTCGCATCAATACTTGAGAAGTAATTCCACTTTACCTTTTAATCGTTTCAAAATAAAATATTTCA
>JAGBWX010000059.1 GCA_017629575.1 Spirochaetales bacterium
CTCCAGCTGAAGATGTGAGTGTTACTTCGCTGGATTTCACATTGTCCATGATGATTGGTCCAATGTCTGTAAGCTCTCTTGAGATGTCGAAGCTATCGCCCTTGATGAAGTTCTTTTCATAGACAAACTTGCCATTTACAGGAGTCTTCTTGTCGAGTTTTTCCTCTAGCTCAAAGTTCACTGTATAGGTATCGAGCTCTGTTCCTTCGCCATTGATGTCTAGTGAGAATGCTGGGTGCCAGCCGAAGGTGTACCAAAGGTCATCTTTTGCTGTAATGGTTGCAGATGCCTCATATCCATTAGGAAGCAGCGTATATGTTACGAGAAGCTCAAAGCCATATGGATAATATTCGCTTCTTGTCTTTTCGCTATCTTCAAGGCGGAATACCACCAAATTGTCCTTTGTCTCGACAACTTCAAATTCCAAATCTCTTGCAAAGCCATTGTTTGGCATGTCATAGAGCTTTCCATCTGCAATAATCTTGCTGTCCTTTGTTGGTCCAATCATTGGAAAGAGCAGGGGAGCTCTTCTGAACCAATAGGCTTTATCTCCCTGCCAAATATATTCTCTGCCTTCATAAACAAGGCTCTGAGGCTCAGCACCAAGTGTTGAGATAACCATTGAGGTATCTCCATTTTTTAAGTTGATCAGCATCTTATCCTCCTTACTGAATTATAGCTTCTAGGAAAATAACCTGCCATAGAAAAAGCAAAAACCGCACCTTTTTCAAGATGCGGTTCGTATACGCCCTACAAGATTCGAACTTGTCACCTACTGCTTAGAAGGCAGTTGCTCTATCCAGGTGAGCTAAGGGCGCATTGCAGAAAAGAGAATAGCCGTTTTTGCAAAATGTGTAAAGAGGTTTTGAGAAAAATTATGATTTATTGGGATTTGTCTAATCTTTCAAGTGAATATCTCTATTCGCACTAATCAAGAAGAAGGCAAATTTTTTGAAAAAATATGTTAATATGTTCACTGAACTCAATAGAAAATTGGGCAAAAGAAAAAGCCCTCATTTCTGAGGGCTTAGTCGGGACGAATGGACTCGAACCATCGATATCCTGCTCCCAAAGCAGGCGCCATAGCCGCTAGGCGACGTCCCGAAGCAACAAAAGGGAGTATAGATTAAATAAAAGATGACGTCAAGAGATTTTTTGATTTTTAATAAAATAAATTCTTTTTATCCTGAGGAGATTTCATTTCTTCCAGTGAAGTCTCCATTCGTATTTCTTGTCACTGTAATGCTTTCTGCGTCTTCAACAGACGTTCGAGCATCTGCTGCGGCAGATAGATTATTTTTTAGATTTCCTGATGAAAAAGCCTTAGGCGAGGCTGATGTAGCGGAAATTGAGAAAATTATCCATGATGTTGGACTTAGTTGGAATAAGGCGAAAAATATCAAGGGAACTGCTCAAATAATTGCTGAAAAAGGACTGCCAAAGACAATGGAGGAGCTCTTGGAGCTTCCTGGAGTAGGAGAGAAGACAGCATCTTGCTATTTATCGACAATCATGGGAGAGCCAGCTGTAATTGCAGATATTCATTTTGTCAGGGTAGCAGAACGCCTTGGCTTCACAGATACTAAGGATAGAACAAAGGCAGCTCGCCAGATTAGAGAGCGCTTTGATAAAGAGTACTGGACTAGAATATCTATGACAGTGAACAAGCATGGAAGAGAGCTGTGCAGGCCAAAGCCTAAGTGCAGCGAATGCTTCCTTTCTTCTATTTGTCCATCCTCAGAGGTCTCTGTCTGATTACTCTGTAGCTTTCTTCGTCATATTCGATCAATAGAAGGGACTTTGCCTTGACTGTTCTTTTCTCGAAAAGAAAGCCTTCTGGAAGGTCTCCCTTTGTTATGAAGAGAGTTGGCTTGATATTTTCGATTGCTTGATCAGCCAAAGCCACAGTGAAATCGTCGATTTTGGCAATGCTGCCTGAGAATGTAAAGCTGCCATCTTTTATGTCTAGCTTGTCATCAAAGTTGAAGCCTTCAAGCAGGATAACTGGCAAAAATGCATAGGTTTCCCATAGTCCATGGTCCCTGTATAAGCTTCTTAGATAAGCTGAATATCCGAGCCTATCCGACTCTCTCAGCATTAATGCAGCAATTCTTTTCATGCTAAAGATTCTAAGCCAAAGTTAGCTTTTTGCATATAATACAATTAAAGTACGCAAAAGAGCGGTCCAAAAGTGAAAAAAGGGGTGTAAGCTATTTACAAACTTTGACAGTTTGAGTATAGTCTTTCATGTTGTGACTGGCATATCTTTGCCCATGCTCCCGGCTTTTTGCCGACAAAGGTGCCTGTCAGATATGCTTGAATACAAATTTTAAGGTGGATAAAATCATGGCTAGAAGATGTGATATTTGTGGAAAGGGTACAATTTCCGGTTCAGTAGTACCTCGCAAAGGTCAGGCTAAGAAGAAGGGTGGTGTTGGTCAGCACATCGGCGTAACAACAAAGCGCGAATTCAGACCAAACATCGTATCTGTTAAGGCTCTCATTAATGGCACACCTAAGACTATTAAGGTTTGCACTCGTTGTCTTAGAAGCGGCAGAGTTGAGAAGGTAGTTTAATCTACAATAACAGATGAAAGGCTCCCGTCCAGAGGGGGCTTTTTTTATAACTAATCGGAGTTAAGATGGATAGAATCCGAGTACATGCCCTTGAAGGGTCAATGGTTTCAACAAAAGCAGGAGCTATGAAGCTTCTGGATGTATATCGTGAGGACTCTGCAGACTGCTCTGTCTTTGTACTTTCCCCTGTAAAGAACCAGGAACTCAACTTGAGAATGCTGCTTAGTGCGGCAGCTGGCAAGGATGAAAGACTCTGGTCTAGACTTGAAAGAAGCCAGGCTGGGTGGATTGAGCTGGCTGAAACACTTCTTGAGGGAAGCGACTCTGAGGTGATGGTCAAGATCAATGACTCATTCTCAGATATTGAGGATATTCTCAAGGCTGTATGGCTTTTGGAGGATGGCTCTGGCGCAGCAGGCTCCCATCTTGATATCCTGACATCAGAGTTTCTTTCACTTATTCTTTCTGCTTTCTTTAGAAAGGAAGGCATTGAAACTGCATGCTTGACTCCATCAGAAGCAATCTCAGGTGAATTCAATCCTGCAAATGGCGCTATCTTCATCTCTGGAGAACTTATTCTTGCGGAGACTGATGTTGATGCAGCTGGTAGAGAGCGCGATGAGGGTGAGAGTGAATATACTGCAGCCCTGATTGCAGCTAGATTCTCATGTCCACTCACATACTGGAACCAGAGATCTCTCTTATGCTCCGCATCAAAGAGAGATGTTCCATCTGCACACGTAATTGATTCACTCACATATTCAGAGGCAACTGAGCTCTCATTCTTTGGAGCTCCAATTGTACACCCACACTATTTCCTCCCAGCAGAGGCTAAGAACCTTCCTGTATCCTTAAGATACTGGGGCGATATCAACGAAAAGGGAACACTCATCTCTTCTGTTGCAGACACTAAGAAGAAAGGCTCTGTAAAGGCCTTCTCTGTTGTCAGAAACGTCGCTTTGATCAATGTTGAAGGTTCTGGTATGTCTGGTGTTCCTGGAATCTCCTCAAGGCTCTTTACAGCCCTCAGGAATGAAGGTATATCAGTAATCTTCATCTCTCAGGCATCTAGTGAGTATTCAATCTGTTTCGCTGTTCCTCAGAACCAGAGCACAGCAGTTTATAGAATCCTCAGACAGGAATTCCAGAAGGAAATTTCAAATAGATCTATCTCATCAATCGATACAGAATCCGACCTCTCAATTCTCGCTGCAGTAGGTGAGAACATGCCAGGCAGAATCGGTGTTGCAGGAAAGTTCTTCTCATCCTTGGCTAGAGCTGGTGTAAACATTCGTGCTATCGCTCAGGGCTCAAGCGAGAGAAACATCAGTGCAGTAATTGCATCAAAGGATTCAACTAAGGCACTTAGAGCTCTCCACTCAGTATTCTTCATGAGCCAGCAGACTCTTTCAATTGGTCTCTTTGGACCAGGAAACATCGGTGGAACTCTTCTTAATCAGATTGCTGAAGAGAGTGAGAGACTCAAGCACGACTTCGATCTTGACCTTAGAGTAAGAGGTATTGCAACAAGCAAGAAGATGCTTCTTTCAGAGGAAGGTGTCGATCTTTCAAAGTGGCGTGAGCTTCTTGATAAATATGGCGTTGTCTATAACGAGACAGTATTCTTGAACCATATCAAGGCATCCTACTTCCCTCATTGGGCTATCGTAGACTGCACATCATCAGAGGATAGAGCATTCCAGTACAAGAGCCTAATTGAGTCAGGCTTCCATATCATCACACCAAACAAGAAGGCAGGCTCTGGCCCATATAGCTACTACGAGGAACTCTTCGATGCTTCTTATAGAACTGGCAAGAAGTTCTTGTATGAGACAACTGTAGGTGCAGGCCTTCCTATCATCAGCACCCTCAAGGACCTTAGAGAGACTGGTGACAAGATTGAGAAGATTGAGGGTATGGTATCTGGAACCCTTGCATGGCTCTTTGCTAAGTACGATGCATCTATTCCATTCTCAGAGCTTGTTAAGGAAGCAAGAAGCCTTGGCTATACAGAACCAGATCCAAGAGATGACCTTTCAGGCATGGACGTAGCAAGAAAGACTGTTATTCTTGCTCGTGAGTGTGGCTACAGTGTAGAGGTCCAGGATCTTGAAGTAGAGTCATTAGTTCCAATGCAGCTTAGAAGCGCATCTAGAGATGAATTTTTGGACCGTCTTACAGAGATGGATGAAAAGATGGAGAAGATGTATAAGTCTGCAAAGGAAAGAGGCATGTGCCTCAGATATGTTGGCAAGGTAGATGGTGGTGTTTGCTCTGTATCTCTTTCAGAGTATCCTGCAGACCATCCGTTCTCACAGGCCAACGGAACAGACAACGTAATTGCATTCACAACTTATCGCTACCATAAGCAGCCACTTGTAATTAAGGGACCAGGCGCAGGCCCTGAAGTTACAGCAGCAGGCGTATTTGGCGACATTCTTAGACTTAGCGCATATCTTGGCTCTAAGATTTAATGGAGGACAAAATGAAGTTCGTTTCAACAAGAAATAGATGTGGTGAAGAGTATTCAGCATCAGATGCTATCCTTAAGGGTCTTGCTCCAGATGGTGGCTTATTTGTTCCAAAGACAATGCCAACCATCTCACCAGACTTTACTGTAGACAAAGGTCTTAGCTATGCAATGTATACAGCTATCAAGCCATTCTTTGAAGGCGATGAGCTTGAGGGAGAACTTGAGGAAATTTGCAGAAATGCTTTCAATTTCCCACTTCCATTCTACAGACAGGACAATGCTAAGGAAGTAATGGAGCTCATCTATGGCCCTACATCTGCATTCAAGGACTATGGTGCAAGATTCCTTGCTTTCACAATGGAGAAGCTTCTCCAGAAGAGAGGAGAGGAGCTTACAATCCTCGTTGCTACAAGTGGTGATACAGGTGGTGCTGTTGCATCAGCATTCCATCAGAGAAACAACCTCAAGGTAAAGGTTCTCTTCCCTAAGGGTAGAGTTGCTGATAGACAGAGAGCACAGCTCACAACTTGGGGCGACAATGTTGAGTCCTATGAGGTAGAGGGTTCTTTTGATGACTGCCAGAAGATGGTTAAGGATGCTTTCATGGATCCAGAGCTTAAGGGTCTTAGCTCTGCTAACTCAATCAATCTCGGTCGTCTTCTTCCTCAGATGGCATACTACGTATATGCTTCATATCTCTTCCTCCTCAAGTATGGCAAGAAGCCTGTATTCATTATTCCTTCTGGCAACGTTGGAAACTGTACAGGTGCTTATTGGGCTAAGGCTATGGGAGCTCCAATTGAAAGAATCGTTCTTGCGGTAAATGAGAACAAGACTATTCCAGAGTACCTTGATAGTGGAGAGTACATCCCACGTCCATCAGTAAAGACACTTGCAAATGCAATGGATGTAGGTGCTCCTTCAAACATGGAGAGACTTTTCGATCTTTTCGCTTCATATGATGAGTTCAAGAAGAACGTATCTGCATGGAGCGTAAGCGATGATGAGATTAGAGCTACTATCAAGACTGTATATGATGAGACAGGTTATATTCTTTGCCCTCATACAGCTTGCGGCGAGAAGGTTAGAAGAGACCATTTTGAGAGCGAGCCAACAATCATTGTTTCAACAGCTCATCCTGCTAAGTTTGAAACAATTGTAGAGCCTCTTATTGGAAAGACTCTTCCAATTCCTGAGAACCTTTATAACATCACACAGAAAGAATCTCAGGCTAAGGAAATCGATACAGATTATCACAAGATTTTCTAATCAATTAGATGTATGAACAGACAGCCCCCCCATTGAATAATATTGGGGGCTTTATTTTGTCTAAATACATTGGTTTATAAAGAAGAAAAGATAAAAAAGGCTACCAGTCTTGGTTTCCAAGAAATTGGTAGCCTAGCTTATTAATAGCTGTACAAATTATTACTTGTAACTATCTAGAGTTTATTCTTCTTTTGGCATGAAATCAGAACTAAAACTAGTACCGATTCCATTCTCTGTAATACCAATTTCAGCATTGAACAAGTTAAATGCGCTGAAATTTGCCTCAATTCTCTTGTTGATAAATGGAATCTTTACGCCAACAACTGGATTGATCTTTGCTCCCAGTCCAACTGAAAGCTTTCCAAACTCTGTGATTCCGAGAACTTCTTGTGAGGTAGTTTGTGGCATTTCTACCCAGAATTTATCTTTCAGCATTTTGGAGAGGTAAGGATTACTGCTACCATCCTCCTTAACGTGCTCGATATATTCAGTTCCGAACAAGCCAAAACCAATATTAAGCTTTGCGCTAACAGGTGCCTTTACACCTATGTATACGTACTTAGGACCAAGCTTCAATGATGGAACGAGAGTTAGGCCTGGCTTTGCAACGACATAAGCGCCATTGAAGCTACTCCAAACTCTATCATCTACTTCTTCTGCGAGGCCAAAGTAGTATGTCTGCTGGCAGATCTTGTAGGCATCGAAGCTTGAATGGATGTATGGTATGAACCAGCGAACTCCGTAGTCTACAGACATCTTAGCACCACCACCATACATTCCAACAAATCCTACTGCAAAATTGAGGTTTGTTGAAATCAATGCGTCCATGGATGCATTAAAAACTGTTGCGATGCCAACTGTGATAGGAACAGGTCCAATCATGAATGTTTTGTCTGTATCTGCAAGCTTTTTCTTGAACAGTTCGATACCATCCTGCTTGAACTCCTTGAAGTTTCCGTTGCCAGCAATATAGACTGCGCAAGCGAGATCGCTTTCAATGTGGCCAGATGTATGGTCAAGACGGCCATTAATACCGAGAGCAAGCTCAAGATGGAATTTACCCAATGAGATTTGAGTAGGCTTATTGTTATCGCCTGGTGGTAAAGGAACATCGCCGTCAAGATTTTCATCATCAACAGCATCTTCATTATTGTTATTGACTGGTGGTAAAGGAACATCGCCGTCAAGATTTTCATCATCAATAGCATCTTCAATAGTTAATTGGCTTGAATCTACCTTGCCATCTGCATCGGTAGCCTTCTCGAAGTCCGAGATTGAGATATCAGAGAGGCTCATTGACCAGAATTCACCGAATGCTTTATCAATTGCTTTCTTCTGCTCAAGGTATTCTGCATATGTCTGAGGCTTGCTGTCGCCAATGCCCTTTTCAACTGTTTCGATGTCATCTGTGATATCCAGGTTATCTTTGTCAATCGTTCCGAGATTGAGGGAAAGCATTGGATAAACAGTAGC
>JAGBWX010000006.1 GCA_017629575.1 Spirochaetales bacterium
GCATGCTCTGCGGTGTTGCTGCAGTTCTGTCTGATGTAGTAATCAACCTGATCAAAGGCGTATATAAGAGGAAAAGCGTTCTAGCAATAATCATCTTGCTTTCTAGCTTTGTCGCACTCAGGTTCTTAGGTGTGAATATCCTCTTGGTTATTCTATGCACAGCTCTAATTGGAGTCATTAAGGCTCTCACGGAAAAGGGGGCAGAATGATTTATCTAAAGCTATTTTGGTCCTTTTTCCAGATTGGTCTATTTAGTATTGGCGGCGGTTATGCTGCAATCCCACTAATTCAGAATCAAGTTGTAGATATCAACAGCTGGCTTACCATGAGCCAGTTTGCAGATATTGTTACGATTGCTGAGATGACACCAGGTCCTATTGCAATCAATGCAGCAACCTTCGTTGGAATCCAAGCAGCTGGTATCCCAGGTGCCATTGTTGCAACTTTTGGCAATCTACTTGCTCCATCGATTATCGTAATTACTCTTGCTGCCATCTATATGAAGTACAAAGAACTTAAGGTTCTCAAGAGTGTTCTATCACTTTTGAGAGTAGCTGTTGTTGCAATGATCATGAGTGCAACCCTGTCTATTCTCTCTATGGCTGTGTTAAAGGATGGAGGCGTAGAGTATTTACCTCTTATTGTATTTTTGGTTGGTTTTATACTTGTAAGACTCCTAAAGCTAAGTCCCATCAAGACAATATTCGCGTCTGGTTTAATATACCTTTGCATTAGTCTTTTAATTGGATGAAAAAGGCGAATTTGGTTGAAGGCTCAATGCCTTTGAAGTACGATATAACAGAGAGGTTCATATGGCAATAAAGGCTATTATTTATGTGTCTAGCACAGGTCATACCAGAGAGTATGCAAAGATGCTTGGAAAGAAGCTTTCGCTTCCTGCCTATTCCTTTGACAGGGAAAGGGGAATGGTTCCAACAGGCTCTGAAATCATCTTCATGGGCTGGATCATGGCAGGAAAGGTAATGGGACTTACCAAGGTATCTATGAACTATACAGTAAGATGCCTTATTGGCGTTGGAATGGGTGAGTCTAGCTCTCAGATTGATGATATCAAGAGCTTGAATGAGTTCCCATCTGACTGTGGAATATTCTCTCTCCAGGGCGGTTTCGAGCTCGATAAGATGAGAGGCTTATACAAGCTTATTATGTCTATCATGAGAAAGAGCAAGGTAAAGAGCCTAACTGCCAAGGAAAACAGGACAAGAGAGGAAGATGCTCTTTTGAGGATGTTCAGGGATGGTGGCAATTATGTGTCTGAAAAGAACCTCAAAGACGTTGTTGCATGGTACAAGGCTAGAACAAACAGCCTTCTTGAAGAAGATAATCAATAGGAGAAAGAAATGATTGTTAAGAAAAATGAAATGAAGGGCAAGGTTAACGTTGCCATGAGAGAGGGCAAGGGCGAGGTTGAGCAGCTCTTCATTCTTGACGAGAGCAATATGGCAAAGCACTCAAGACTTCTGTCTTTGATGACTCTCAAGCCTGGCTGTTCAATTGGCGAGCATACTCATTACAACGAAACTGAGTACTATTACATTCTTTCCGGCAGTGGCTTTGTTGTTGAAAAAGATGGCATCAAGAGAGTTGAGAAGGGCGATCTTGTAATCACAGGAGACCAGGAGAGCCATAGCATTGAAAATGATGGACCAGATGAGTTGGTGTTTGTTGCTTTGATCATCCTTGATTAATTAGATAATTTATTATAATGAAAGTAAATAATCTCCAGTAATAATAAGCTGGAGATTTAATTTTTTTACTAAACATGGTTAGTCATAAATAACAATTTCTAAAATGCCTTGCAATATAAAATTAAAGTACTAAGATGGGTATATCAGTATAGAAAGAGAGGCCTAGTATGCCAAACGCTAAAAATATTGCTACGCTTTTGATTGATGAAGTTGAGAAGATTATTGTCGGTAAGAGAGACAAGCTCGAGCTTATCCTCACATCTGCATTATCTGGTGGACATGTTCTGTTGGAGGACCTTCCAGGATGTGGAAAGACAACTCTTGTAAGAACACTTGCAATCGCACTTGGATGCACAGAAAAGAGAATTCAGTTCACTCCTGATCTTCTTCCTTCTGATGTAATTGGCATGACAATCTATAACCAGAAAAACAGTGAGTTCCAGACTATATTGGGACCTGTTAATACAAACCTTCTTCTTGCTGATGAAATCAATAGAGCCATCCCTAGGACACAGGCTGCACTCCTTGAGTCTATGGAGGAAAGACAGGTTACTATTGATGGCAAGACATATAAGCTTCCTGAGCCATTCTTGGTCATGGCTACTCAGAACCCAGTAGAAAAAGAGAGCACATTCCCTCTCCCTGCTGCTCAGATGGACAGATTCTTCATCAAGCTTTCCCTTGGATATCCTACAAGAGAAGAAGAGCTTGAGATGATCAATGGAGTTGGTGACATTATTCACTTTGAGAGAGTAAAGGCAGTAACTAATCCAGAAGAACTTATGCTTCTCAAGAGCGAGATTCAGAATGTATATGTTGATGAGTCTGTAAAGGCATATATTGTTGAGCTTGTTCATAGAACAAGAGAGAGCAAGTCCCTCAAAACTGGTGCAAGCCCAAGAGCTAGCCGCTATCTCTATCAGGGTGGAAAGACATTGGCAGCAATCAGAGGCAGAGACTATGTTACACCTAAGGATATCCAGGATCTTCTGATTCCAGTGCTTTCACATAGAATCCAGCTTACTGGAGAGGCAAGATACTCAGGCGCAACTCCTGAGAAGGTAATTGAAGCAATCGTAAAGGAGGTGGAGGTACCACCTGTAAAGGAGAGAGTCTTTGAGTGATAAGCCTAAGGGTGCCTCCTCGAACTTCGTTACGGGGTATGGCATCATAGCCCTCGTCATTCTCTTTATCATTGCCGCATATTTCAAAATCGAGGGCCTTCCTCTATTTCTTCTTGTAGTCATTGCAATAGCAGGACTCTGCTATGTATGGGGACGCTATAGCCTCGATAAGCTAAAAATCGAGGTAGAGGGAACTTCTTCAAGAGTATTCCCAGATGAGGATGTTACATTTTCCTTCTCAGTGGAGAATGATAAAATGCTTCCTCTTTTATATCTTGAGATTGATTACTTTGAAGAGACTCCAGATTTTCTTAATCCAGAGGAAGAACTGACAAATAGAATCACATGGCTGATGAGCTATCAGAAGATATCATCAGAGGTTAGAATCAAGGCAAAGAAGAGGGGCATTGCCATCCTTGATTCCATTTCTGCAACATCAGGCGATGGCTTTGGCTTATCAACAGATAGAAGAAAGTTCGAACTTGATGACAAATATCTGATTGTCGTCTATCCTCGCGTCTTCCCATTAGATCCAGCAGAGCTTGTAAGAGATACAATCGACATGCATGCTGGAGATAGGGGCTATATGGATGACTATACCCTCTTTAGAGGAAGCAGAGACTACCTTCCAGGAGATAGCATCAGATTTATCAACTGGAGAATGCTTGCTAGACAGGGCGAGCTGAATGTAAATCTATATGAACCACTAGTTCCTCAGAGCATTACATTCCTATTGGATCTCAAGAGCTTTACTGTTTGGAGAGAAGAGTTCAACAACTCTGGTGCTTTCTATGTTCTTGAGGAATTCCACGATGAAAAGCTTGAAGATATGATTAGCCTTACAGCCTCTGCTATCATCGCCCTTACCGAAAAGAAGGTAAAGTGTACTCTTGTTCTTCCTCGCTACGGCGAAAAAGCTGATGAGATAATCCGTTCAGAGAGTATTGAGACACAGGTTCCAGACCTGCTTACAGCCCTTTCTGCAATCAGCTACAAGGGCGAGGATGCTGCATTTAGCAAGAATGATATTCTTAGAAACAGCAATAGCTTTGGCCAGGTATATGCTGTTGGAGAAAGCGCAAATGCATTTACATGCATGAAGATTCTCGATGGACTAGATGAGTATCAGACAAGACTTCTTGTTAGAGACAGCAACGAGGAACATCACATCTATAAGACCATTGGTTATGAGGAGCTGGGAAGAAAGCATGAATAAGGTTCAGGATTTCTACATTAGACTCATGACCGTGCTTGCAGATATCTTCTTATCTGCCTTCGTATTCTGCCTCTTTGAGAGCAGAGTAATGATTCTTTCATGGAACTTCATTCCTTGGATTTGCTATGTCTTTGCAATCTTCTTGATTGACTACATCATCTCACATCGCGATATCCATACGAATATCTACTTTGCTTTCAATACGATAGCAATAATCATCCTTGGCATCTGGGCGCAAAGATATTTCCAGATTGACGATCCAAGGGCCCTGAGTACAAGAATTTTATATGGAGTAGCTATCTCTGTTCCTATAGTCCATGGAGCTGTTGTTGCCTATAAGAATATAGATAGGCACAAGATGCTTCTCTACTTCGATTCCCTGGTTCTTCTCGAGATTATCTTTGTTGGCCTTGGAGATGGAACAGTATTCCCACTCTCTGGCACATTCAGAAGTCTTGGTATGGTATGCGTAGCAGGATATTTAAGCGCATTGATGCTCAATCGTCTTGCAGACGATAAGATGAGCAGAAAGAAGATTATTGGCCAGTCTGCAATGATTGCCTTTGTTGCTTTCTTGTCAGGTCTTGCCTTTATTGCATCAACTGCATTTGAGACAGCATCTCAAGGCCTTATCAATGGCGGCAAGGCTGTTGTCATATTCATCTTCAATCTGTTTGTTAAGTTGATTAACCTCGTACTTAAGTGGTTATCATCTTTGATTAACACAGTAATTGTTGCCGAGGTTCCTGAGATCAAGATCAAGGAGTTTGGCATAGATAAGTCTATCTATGATGGAAAGTGGGTAATACCAATCTTCCTCGTTGTACTAGGTGCATGTCTTATTGCTGTCTACTTCCGCCTTAGGGGAAGAAGAATCAAGGGTGATAAGAGAAAGAAGAGCAGGACTAAGTTCATTAGGGAATCCCATCTTGTTAGGGGCGTATCTAAGCTCTTTAGAAAGCTTGCAGGAAACATGCTGTTTGTCTTCAGTTACATCAGAGACTACAACAAGGTTTCTGGTCTTATGACATGGACTGAGATACACTATAAGAAGAAGCTTTTCTTCAGAGAGAAGGGTGAAGGTCCATCTGAATTCCTTGTTAGAGTTGCCAACAAAGTTAGCGATGAAAACGCTGAGAAGCTTCTTCTTAGCCTCTCTGAATATGTAGAGATTCACTACTATAGCAACGATAGAAAAGCTTTGCCTGATGGATTCTCAAAAGAATATAGAAAAGCTGTGAGACATGCCCATTAATTTGTCCTAAAAACCTTTACAAGTCTTTGCGGTAAAACATATAATCAAACTAAAGGTGCACCGCATTGTCTAAGGCTTTCAAAAAGGCATTTCTAGTTTTATTCTTTATCATCATTATCTTTCCGCTATATTCCGCTCCAGGACCTATAGCTGTCTCTCTTTGTTCCAATTCAAGTATTTCTATCAAATACTATAGGGATAAAGATAACTCGATTACTCTTAATCCTGCGAAGGTTACGACGGTCAATCCAGGAGACAGTATTTACTATACAGTAAAGGTCCTAAATCCAGAGACCTATAACTTCCTTGGTTTCAGGATTGTTGATTATGTAGATGGAAAAAGATGTGATTCCGTCATCGTTCCAGACACTGGTTCCATCTTGATTCCTAGAGAATTCAAGGATGTCTCCATCGAGCCAATTGGCGAGTATAAGAAGAGAGATATCTTCCTCTCCGATAGCATGGATGGGATAGAGCTTAGTGGAAGCTGGAGAGTAAACGATCAATACACATCAGAAGAAAGCGACAAAGTAAGCCCTCTTGAAAAGTTTGTAGTCAGCTATAGCTATGACAGCTCTAAGTACTATCTTCTCTCTGCAGAGCCAGAGAAGAGCGTCTTTGCAGAAAGCAGTGGCAGTGTTGTCTATAAGCCACAGAATCCTTCTGCATCTTCATCAATTGAATCCTCATATTCAATTGAGCTTGAAAGCTATACACATATTTCCTTTAGCATGCCAGGAAATGTTCTTAGGGTTATCTATCCTGATGCAACAGAAGGCAATGGTGCATATATCTCAGACAGACTCTTCAAGTCTGGTGAAAGCTTTACTGTAGAGACATCAATTGACTATAAGATTCAGTGCGAAGCTCTCAAGATTGAAGAGACTCTTGTTCTTGATGATAGAAGGGTATTCTCAGTAACTATCCCTGAGGATAATGACAACTATTCAATTGAGATCAGACTTGATGAGATTGAGAGAAAGAATGTTCCTGTTGCGCTTTCTGGAAATACAGATAAGAGCAGCCTTGCAATTTCAACAGAGAGAAATAACTATACTCTCAATGATTTGATAAAGAAGGATACCGTTGTTATCTCTGAAGGAGATATCCTCTATATCGAGAATAAGACAGAGTCTAGAAACGAAAGGATGATAGTATCTATTGAGTGCATCGATCCTGAGCTTTCTGTCTATGACTATGACTTAAAGAGGGGCGAGGCCCTCTCCTTTGCGTTTGAAGATATTCAGGCAATCGACATCAAGATTGAGTCTGGCTTCAGATATACATCAATCAAGCAAAAATCTAATGAAATCGATGTTAAGTTCTACAAGAATGGCAATGTTCTTGCAGATGGTGAGTTCTTGCATGAAGGAGATGTTATTGAAGTAATAACACAATCTCCAGCTCATTTGATCCTAAGTGGCAAGAACTTTCCAAGAGGCGCAGAGAAGTCATCATTTACAATCTCTTCTGCAACAACAGCAGATGACTTCAGAATCTCCACTGAAGAGAGGGCTGGACTATACTTCAATCCTGCTGATTATGTTTACGAAGAGGGCAAAGTAGTATTCTCTCTCAACGGTAGAGACATTACTTCTGAAGTCTTTATTGAAAGCGGCAATACTATTTCCTATAGAGCATCAGAGGTCAAGGACGGCTATAGATTCGAAGATGGCGATATTGTCGTAAAGGGCAAGGATATAACAGTTGGTCTTCTTGATTCAATCAAATTCAGAGAGAATATCCTCTCTGAAATCAGGGTTGAATATCCACTCTTTGGCGGTAAGGTCAGTGCTCTCTATAATGGAAATGTCATAGGAGATGAAGCAATTTCCCTCTACTCAGGAGAAAGAATAGACTTCATTTATTATCCAGCACAGGGTTGGGCAATCAACACAGATAAGACTAAGGCTCCTGATCAGTTCATTGCAGAAGATGGTGATTGCATCATCAATCTTTCTTCTGCATTTGTCGAAAGAGCCTACCATAAGAGCAATGTAGTGATCACAATCAACCAGAACCTTGGAAAGGATTTTGAGGTTGACCTAACAGAAGCTGGAAAGGGTAGTGTCGTATTTGTTGAGACAAAGAGCTTCTTCTTCAAGAACTCAACTTACTCCAAGGATATTGGCAAGGTTGATTCTACAATCCTTCCAATTGCTGTAAGCGGCAATCATCTTGGTGAGAACGAGGCGCTTTCTGTAACAGCAGTTCTTTACAATGAATCTGGAGATGTGATTGGAAAATATACGAAGCTCTTCACAGGAGAGAAGGAGTCCTATGACTTTACTCTCTTTGAGGAAGGAACATCAAAGATTGAGTTTATCTTCGAGAAGATAAATGCTGAGCCATTTAGAAAGCCTTCCTTTGAGAATGGCGATGTAAAGCTTTATGTTGATGATAGAGAAGTTCGTGAAGGCGAAGTAATTGCCTGGGATAGAAATGTTAGCTATTCAATTGAAGTTGAAGATGGCTATAAGCTCTATCTAAGCAATGTAAATAAAGGCGATAGCTATAAGTCATATCCATTGAAGTATAAGAACTATCTAACATCAATTGACGAGATACTGGATGAATTTAAGGCAAAGAAGCTCTACTCGGTTGAGCTCTTCTATGGTGAATATGAATACGATGGCGAGGTATATAGCTATAGACTTAACAACCAGTTGATATCGGACAATATCATCACCTTCGTCGAAGGCGATAAGCTTGAACTTAGCTATACAGCACCAAAGGGCACTAGGGTCAATAAGCCTAGCTTGCTGAACAATAGAAAGACTTCAGGTTCTATTGTTCTTGACGAAAGCTATAACGATAGCATCATAGATAAGTTCAGCTTTGGAATATTAACCATAA
>JAGBWX010000060.1 GCA_017629575.1 Spirochaetales bacterium
CCCTTTCTCATTAATCCATGGTTAACATGTACAGAAACAAGCTGTCTGCCAACAGCCTTGATAAGGAGTGCTGCTACGACAGAAGAGTCTACTCCGCCAGAAAGTGCGAGAAGAACCTTCTTATCGCCAATCTGCTCTCTAAGAAGAGCTACCTGCTCATCTATAAATGCCTCTGCAAGTGCAGGAGTTGTGATTCTCTGCATGTCGTCAGGACGTACGTTAGGTAAAACCATTTGCTTTCCTCCGATGGATTTTGTATAGCAAAACTATATCACAAGGATTTCTATTAAAAAATACAAAAAATGAATCAATTTTCAATTTGTGAAAGAAAATAAAAAAGAGGAGAAATCTTCCTTTTCTCCTCTCTTATTACTACTTCTTTCTTGGGAATGAAGGAAGCTTATCATAGGCTTCCTTGACCAAATTCTCAACCCTGAGTGGAAGTTCCTTAAGCTCTTCTGCATCCATATCTGCAGTATCGATTGCAGGAAGATACTGAACATAAACAGGAACAATACCGCAGTACTGAGCATCCTCAAGTGTCTGTCTTGTATTCTTGATTACTACAGGTACAACCTTTGCCTTTGCTCTTGTTGCCATCTTGAAAGAACCAGACTTAAACTCACCAATTACGCCATCCTTGCTTCTTGTGCCCTCTGGGAAGATGAGCATAGGAATGCCATTTGAAATCTGCTCAACGCCATCATGAATTGCCTTGATTGCATCCTTAGGGCTCTTTCTATTGAGCTTAATACAGCGAAGAAGAACCAAAAGACCATGGATTAGAGGCACTTTCCAAACCTCTGCCTTACTAACCATGCCAGGCCATCTGCCTGTTCTATAAATAGCAGGGATGTCAATCATGGAGTTGTGGTTAGGGAACATGCAGTAGTTCTCACTCTTCTTTGGAAGGTTTTCCTTGCCAATAACTGTAACTTTAGAACCCAAGCCAAACATAATCCAGACAGCGACAAAGCTCAAAATACCATGAGCAACAGCATCAGAAAGCTTATTTAGGCGAACAAGTCTCAAAAGCAGGCCTAAAATAATCGCGATTGTACCTACAGTGGCAAATACTGGGATTACAACGATGACTGCAATGAGGATTCTAAAAAATTTGACGATTTTTCTCATAGGTTTAGGTTATTTCCTTTTAAGTCAATTGTAAAGAAAATCAGAAGAATGAGTAAAGCTTATAATAGCTTCCCTTTGCCTCCAAAAGCTCCTCATGTGTACCAGATTCAACAACCTTACCTTTATCAAGGACATAGATTGTATCGCAGTCGATGATTGTTGAAAGCCTATGGGCAATCACGATGCTTGTTCTTCCTTGAGCAAGCTCATTGAATGCACTCTGGATAAGTGTCTCAGACTCTGTATCGAGAGAGCTTGTTGCCTCATCGAATACGAGAATTGGAGGATTCTTCAAGAAGACTCTTGCAATGGAAAGTCTCTGCTTCTGTCCGCCAGAGAGCCTTGTACCTCTTTCTCCAACCTCTGTATCCAAACCATTTGGAAGAGACTTCACAAAGTCATAGAGATGCGCATTCTTGAGGGCTTCCCACATCTCTTCTTCTGTTGCATCTGGCTTACCATATTTAAGGTTTTCCTTAATGGATGCATCAAATAAAAATACGTTCTGCTGAACAAACCCAATTGATTCGTGCAAAGATTGCTGAGTTACGCTTGAGATATCTGTTCCATCAATTTTGATTGAACCGCGATCTGCTTCATAGAATCTTGCAAGAAGGCTTACTGTGGTACTCTTTCCTGCCCCAGATTCACCAACGAGAGCAACTCTCTTTCCACCAGGAATGTGAAGGTTAAGATCATCTATTACGATTTCTCTTCCCTCTGCCTCATAGCTGAAATAGACATGGTCAAAATCAATCGAACCATCAGTAATGGAAATATCTACAGCACCAGGACTGTCCTCAATCTCTGGCTTAATATCCATGATTTCTGTGAAGCGCTCGAATGATGCAGCTCCCTGAGTGAACTGCTCAGTGAAGTTAATCAATCTATCAATTGGAGGGAGAACAACTGATACATATAAGATAAATGTTACAAGCTCGCTTACTGGAATCTGGTTCTGGGAAATAAGATAGATGCCGCCAACGATTGTTGTAAAGTAGTAGAACTGGCGCATAAAGCCAATACCTGCATGGTATTTAGCCATTTCACCATACATGTTTTCCCTGCTGCTTTTAAGCGTCTTTGATGATGCATCGAACTTCTTCTCCTGGAACTTCTCCTGAGAGTAGCTCTTAACCTCTCTAATTCCCTGGATGGAGTTCTCTGCAGCAACATTAACATCGGCAATGGTCTTTCTGATTGCCCTGTTTCTAGCCTTCAGGCGCTTATTGAATACGATGCCATATACAAGCATGAATGGAAGTGGGAAGATTGAAATCGCTGCAAGCTTCCAAGAGAATGAGAACATCATTGCATATGCACCAATGATAGTAACAATTGAAATTACGACATCCTCAGGTCCATGGTGGGCAACCTCTACAATGAAGAAGAGGTCATTTGTGATTCTGGACATGATTGTACCTGTCTTGGTCTTATCAAAATAAGAAAATGACAGATTCTGGAGATGCGCAAAGAGATCCTTTCTCATATCGTTCTCAATCCAAACGCCCAAAAAGTGTCCCCACTTGATTCTGACGTAGCTGAATACAGATTCAAGGAGGTAGAGGATGAGAATGACGGAAAACATTATCCCCATCATTCTATAATCCCTTTCGGCACCGCCAATCATATTCATCAACGATCTTACGATTGCAGGTACGATGATTGAGAGAATAGAGGCCAGAAGCGCAACAATCATATCGAGCGCAAACCAACCTTTATAGTTCTTATAATATGAAAAAAATCTCTTAAGCTGATTCATCTTATCCTCTCTTAAAGAACGCTTTAATTCTTGAAAGAAGTCCCTTCTTCTCCACAGGCTTAACAACTTTAGGTTCTACACTCTTAGCAGTTGTCTCAACAGGTTTTGAAGAACTCTTTGCTGGTGCCTTATATTCCTTCTTTGGTGCAGCTGTCTTAACATCTGACTTATCTTTAACAGAGTTGAGCGAAGAGTATTCCTTCTTATAATAAGCCATTCTCTCTTCAAGAGACATTGAGGAAAGCTTGTTGTATGCCTTTGGATCATAGCTTTCTTCAGCAACATTTTCCTTTGCAGGCTTGTTGACATAAGAAGTCTTCTTAACAGGCTTATTTGATGGCCTATTTTTGCCATTATGACTACTCTGATGACTATTCTGAGGTCTATTATGCTGTTGTTTAGGATTTCTTCTAAACTTATAGTCAGCACTCTTATCCTGTACTTCTTCGAGGTTTTCCTCATCAGCCCAGAGCACTGGGACTTTCATTTGAATATATTCCTCGATTGCCTGAAGACCATAGATATACTCTTCACAGGCAAGAGTTATTGACTTTCCACTCTTGCCTGCTCTTGCTGTTCTTCCGATTCTATGGACATAATTCTCATAGTCCTCAGGAATGTCGTAGTTAACTACAAGCTCAAGATCATCAATCTGAAGGCCTCTTGCAGCAACGTCCGTTGCAACGAGGAGGGAAAGCTTTCCTTCCTTCATTCTGTCGATAGTCTCCAGTCTCTTTGACTGAGGCATGTCACCCATGAGATATGCAGACTTATAGCCATTCATATTGAGTCTCATAGATACCTCAACAGCCTTGTCCTTGGTGTTGGTGAAGATGAGGCAAGATCTTGGATTATTCTTCTTCATCAAGGAAAGAAGCAAACCAAACTTCTCCTGCTTTGTTACATGATAAAGTTCCTGCTTAATCTTCTTTACGGTAATTTCCTCAGGCTGAACCTCAATCTCCTCTGGTTCTGTCATGTACTGCCAAGCAAGGTTTCTTACCTTTGTTGAAAGTGTTGCAGAGAAGAGCATTGTCTGTCTTTCTGCTGGAGGAACCATCATTGAGAACATTCTCTGGATATCTGGATAGAAGCCCATGTCGAACATTCTGTCAGCTTCGTCGAGAACAACTGTCTCAAACTGTCTGAAGTCAATTTTATGGTCCTTGGCAAAGTCTAGAAGACGACCAGGAGTTCCAACATAGAGGTTAAGGCCCGACTGAAGCTCTTCATTTTGAGCCTTATAGCCAACACCGCCATAGAAACATCCTACTTTATAGCCTGAAATACCTGAGGATAGAAGCTTTGCATCCTCCTCAATCTGAACAGCAAGCTCTCTAGTTGGAGCAATAATTAATGCTGTGCTTTTATTTCCGCTTTCTACAGCCTTCTGAAAGATTGAAAGAAGGAATACGGCAGTCTTGCCACTTCCTGTCTTTGACTGCACCATTACATCCTTACCCTTGAGCGATACTGGAAGAACGCGCTCCTGAACCATGGTGCAACTTGAAAAGCCTGCTTTTTCTATGCCGGCCAACACCTCTCCTGAGAGAGGTAATTCAGTAAATTTCATATATTATAAATCCTTAGATTCAAGGTGATATTCAACAGTAATTAGAGTATTGAGAATAACGCATTTTGTCTATCGCTAAGCACTTAAAGAGGGGTTCAAGTTAAGACCAATAGATGGACAAAAACTACTTGAATCAGAGATTGATGAAGGCTTCGTCCTTTTCCCAAAGACCAAAGACGGAGTTATTCTTGACCTCTCTCAAAACTCTCTTGATATCTGACTCAGTAAGCATAGGACTCTGGATTCTTCTTGGAGATGAAGAGAATCCTGAAATGAGCATATCACCCTCACCACAAAGCGCATCAGCACCCTCATCGCCCAACAATAAGACACTCTCTTCCACAGTATCTGTATGGAGTGCAATTCTATGCATGATGTTTGGAAGCTTAACAGGATATCTCATAAGGCGTGCAGTATTTACAAATCCAATCATATAGATGCCTGCATATCGTCCACGAAGCGTCAAATCAGATACGAACTGCGTAATAGCTGGACCTATTTCATCAATAGCCCTACCAAGCTTATCTACAAGAATCACTATCTCAGGAACAGCCTGGTCTCTCATGATATGATTGTATACTTGAATGTTTCCAACACCTGCAGAATAGCATCTATCAATTCTCTGATACATCTCAGAGCGCAGGCTCATCATCGTCTTGATGATATCTGACTTTTCAGTGACAACAGAATCAATTAGATGAGGAATTCCCTCAAATGGCTTGAAGGTCTCTCCAATCAAGATAACCTTAACCTTCTCCTCGCTACGCCTATAGAGGAGTGTTGTTAAGAACATCTCAGCCAAGGATAGAACTTCTTTTTTATCAGAGCCACCAACAAGAAGGTTCTCTACGTTTCTTATATCTTCAATGAAGAGCTTGCCATTCTCCCCTTCGCCAAGAATGAATGGAATGCCCTGATTCATCTCCTCAAATGAGAAAATATCCTTGAGGCTTGGAAATCTTCGATGCTTTGCAGGAATCTCAATGAGAATCTTATGGTTAAAGGAGAAGATTCTCACCTTATCGGTACGGAAATGAGCAGCAATCTTATCCTTGCAGGCTCTAACCATATCAAGTGTTGTATCTTCAGATGGAAGAAAGTTGTAGCCTTCTGATGCAGGATTTGTGTATACGCCCTCAAAAAGAACTTTGGCCCCTGAGGAGCAAAGAATGCCTTCAATACGCCTACCCCTCTCAACGCGTTCTGAGAGGTTGTCGTCCATCACTCCATCAAAGTGGTTGTCCAACAGTTGTACTGATAGTGCATTCTTTTCCATACAATTCACCCAAAACATATTGTCCGATGAAACTCTTTAGAAGTCCATCACAAAATACTTATTCGTATTTCAGGATTTCCCTAGGCTTTGAACCTTGCGCAGGACCAACGATGCCCCGCTCTTCCATCATCTCTACGATTCTTGCAGCCCTGTTATATCCAATCTTCATCCTTCTCTGCAAATAGGAAGCAGATGCACTCTTTCTCTCATAGCAGATTTCCTTTGCTCTTTCAAAAAGCGCTTCATCGCTATCCTCATCAAGGAAGGCAGATGCCTCGTCATCCTCATCCAAGTCATTTTTCTTATCATCAAAATCCTCAAAGATGACTTCATCAAGATAATCAGGCTGTCCACCTGTCTGGCGAGCAAAGCTTGTTATTGCCTCGACTTCCAAATCTGAAAGGAATGCACCCTGGATTCTCTGGAGTCCATTGAAGCCTGGATCCATTAAGAGCATATCGCCCTTTCCCAAGAGATTTTCAGCACCAACCTCATCAAGGATAACTCTTGAGTTGGTTCCCGAGGAAACAGCAAATGCAACACGTGCAGGAAGGTTTGACTTAATTGTTCCTGTAATGACATCGGCAGAAGGACGCTGAGTTGCAAGAATCATATGAATACCAGCAGCTCTAGCCTTGGCAGCAAGACGCGCAATCTGTGTTTCGATATCCTTGCCCACTACAGACATCATGTCAGCAAACTCATCCATGATCAAAACAATATAAGGCATTCTCTCAGCAGCAATGTGCTGATCCTTTAGCTTCTGGTTATATCCCTCGATGTTTCTAACTCCACAGTTAGAAAGCATAGAGTATCTTCTCTCCATCTCCTCAACAAGGAAGTTGAGAACCTTTACAACCTTCTTGGATTCTGTAATTACAGGTGTAAGAAGATGTGGGATATCATTGTATGGCTTTAATTCAACAACCTTAGGGTCTACAAGGATGAGTCTTACATCCCTTGGTCCCTTCTGATAAATCAAGGTATTGATGAAAGCGTTGATACAGACAGACTTACCTGAGCCTGTTGTACCTGCGATGATCATATGTGGCATCTTTGCAACGTCGATGACAACAGGATCGCCTGTGATAGTCTTTCCGAGTACCATAGGAACCTTCATATCCATTGTCTTAGCGTTATTTCTGATGGAGTAAATCATATCCTTGAAGCCAACGATTGCTGTCTTGTCGTTTGGAACTTCGATTCCTACAGCCTGCTTGCCAGGAATTGGTGCAAGGATTCTTACGCTCTTTCCACCAAGAGCATAGCTTAGCTCATCAACACGTGCTGTTATCTTTGAAATGAGCACTCCAGGAGCAAGCTTCAGCTCATATCTGGTTACAGTTGGTCCCTTTATGATATTGTCCAGCTCTACCTTCAATCTCTGCTGAGCATAGGTATCTACGATGATCTCACCCCTCATTCTTGTGACTTCATCAATATCGCCTGAGATTTCTGGGTAGTCTTTGAGAAGACTGAGAGGAGGAGCTGTATAAATCTGCTTCTCTCTTCTCATAATTGCTGCATAGCCTGCATTATTTGAAGACAATCCTCCGATTCCAGCTGTCAAATCAAGAGATTCTGTCTGCTCTGGGATATCCTCATAGCTTGGCTCTTCATATGGTCTTGAATAAGATGGTGCTGGCTTCTGAACCTCAGGCTCCCGGTAAGAAGGTCGTTCGTCTCTTGGAGGAGCATAGGAAGAGGTCATTCTTTCCTCATATGGCTCTGGAGCTCTATCAAAACGCTCTTCAGAATATCTTTCTGGCGCTCTATCAAAACGTTCATCTGAGTATCTCTCTGGAGCTCTTTCATAACGGTCATCGTATGACCTTTCAGGAGCTCTTGAGAATTCTCTTCTATATGTGCTCATCTGTGGTTCGATGTGACTTTCTGCTTCAGGCTCGAATGCCTTTGTTGGGTAGTGTGTCACACCTTCACTCTTAGAACTATTCTGCAAGGATTCAAACAACCTATATCTAGGATGATCAGGAGATAGATTTGAAGGTGCAAAGTCAGCCTTTCTTCTAGGTGGCTCCTCCACATCAACAGAGTGCTGAGGCGGATTATCCTTCAAGGCCTGGAACATCTTATATCTTGGATGGTTTGGAGAGAGGTTTGATGGAGCAAAAGACTGCTTCTCTTCAACCTTTGGCGCTGACTCATAGTCATCATAGCCCCTAATTGGTGCAGATGGTCTCTGAACTTCATTCTGTGGAGCATTCATCATCTCCAAAGTAGCCTCTAGCATACCGCCAGACTTAAACTTCTTCTTTGATGTTATGTCCTCATAAATAGGAGCTGGAGTTGGCTCTTCCTCGAAGATTTCTTCTTCTGCAAGCGTGTTGAGAATTGAAGCACTCTCCTCAAACTTTGGAGCTGGCTCTTTTTCTTCAAACTCCTTGAATGTCTTGAGCTCTGGCATATCGATGAAATCTGGGAAAGAAAGAGGATCGTTAGGATTTGCTGGTCCCCTATAATCGTTCAGAGGCTGTGGCTCCTCTAACTTTTCCTTCTCAAGCTTTCTATTCTTTTCCCTTGCGAGCTTTTCCTTTTTCTTGGCTTCTCGTTTTGATACCTTTTCGAGTTTTCTTGCCTCACCTTTTGAGCGTTCCTCGATTTTATCGAGCTCTCGCATTGCCTTTTCTCTGGCCTTCTCCTCGATGGCCTCCTTGGCTCTTTCTTCCCTTTCCCTTATCTTCTCATAACGCTTGTTCTCTTTTTCTTGAGATCTCATGATGCGCTTTTTCTCTGCATTCTCGCGCTTCATTCTCTCTTTTTCAAAGCGAGCCATAGCCTTGTCATCTTTCCTTTTCTGGGCATTAAGCTCCTTATCCAGCCTCTTCTTCTCCTTTAAGGCTTCCTTTTCTTCCTTGGTTGGGATAATGCCCTCGCTTTCAAGCTTTCTTCTGAAAATGTCTCTTCTCTTTCTCCACCTAGCATCCATGCTCTTTGTGATGGAAAGAAGAACAATAGTAAGAATTAGCTCAAGAAGCAGAAGAAGCGCAATGAGCCTCAGCTTTGCAGGATTAGCATATTGAGATAGATATTCAGGGAGCGGAATATTCTTATTCGCCCTGAACAAGACCATTGTAGTTTCATAGATGATTGGAATGAATAGAGGAAGGAACATTGAATAAGGCTTTCTCTGTCTGAAGGCAAATATGATTGCAGACATAACAATCAAGAGCGCACCTGCCTCTGCTGTACCGTAATTTCCATTACTCAAAGATGCATAGAAGGAAATCTTCTCCAAAACAGGATAGTACTGCTCTGGAAGAATTCCCATGCTCCCAAGTACACCAAATGCGACTGCGCCCAATCCTGCTACTAGCAGAACTGATGCGATAAACAAAGAAAACCTGCCTTTATTCTTCATAACTCCCTTCACTTCCTCCAGTCAGAGAGAATGCACAAAATTCTCTCCTCGTTAAGATTAGGTACTCTAAGAGCAATATTCTCTGCATCAAAAGAGTATCCAAGCTGTTTCAAGCTATCGAGTTCAGACTTAACGCTCTTTAGCTGACCCTTGTACAGCATAGCGCGTCCACCATCTGAGATAAGCTTGACGGTATCTTCTGCGATATCGGAAAGAGGATGGAAAGCGCGGCAGGTAAGTACGTTGAAGGTTCTATCCACATCCTTGATATCTCTGTCATCGACAACGACATTTCTGAGCTTGAGCTTAGCTGCAACCCCTCGCAAAAAGCCAACTCTTCTTGTCATTCTCTCAATCAATACAAACTCTCTATCTTCCAAAAGAATTGCAAGAACAATTCCAGGAAGGCCAGAGCCCGAGCCGAGGTCTGCGATGGAATCGCCAGGCTTGGTGCGGTCTCTGAAATATACATAAGCTGAGGCACAGTCAAGGATATGGCGGATGATTATTCCCTTCTCATCCTTATCCCCAACAAGCTTTAGCGCAGGATTGAAAATCATCAGCTCAGAGATATATGAACTGAGTTTTTCAGCCTTTGAAGAATAGTCCTCTATTCCAAGCTCCTTCAATCCATCGATCAGAAGATCATTTGCCACGGCCTCTGCTCCTTACAGCGATTGACAAGACTGCCACATCAGATACTCTGACGCCAGATATTCTTCCCGCCTGTCCGATGGAATGCGGTCTGACACTCTTGAACTTCTCGCGTGATTCTGAGGAAATCCCCTCAACACTATCATAATCAAAATCTTCAGGAATCTCTATTATTTCCTGTCTTTTTGCCCTATCTGCCTCAATTTCCTGTCTTCTGAGGTAGCCGGAGTACTTTATATCAAGTTCAACCTCATTGAGTACCTCATCAGAGAACTCATTAAGGCCTTCGAGCTCAAAGCTCCTAATCTCTGTCTCAGGCTCCTTGAGGGCATCATACATGGACTTCTCACCTCTTCTGTTCTTTCTGAGAAGATGCTTAAGCTCATCCATGCGCTCGATTTTATCCTTCAGGCGCGCCATCCTCTCCTCTGTAGCAAGCCCCGCCTTATAGCCAATTGGAGTAAGGCGCTGGTCTGCTGAGTCATGTCTGAGAGAGAGTCTATACTCAGCGCGGGATGTAAACATTCTATAAGGCTCCTTGGTACCCTTTGTAACAAGGTCATCGATAAGTACGCCAATGTAAGCATCTGTACGACCAAGGATGACTGGCTTTTCGCCCTTGAGACGCTGGGAGGCATTGATTCCTGCCATCAGGCCCTGAGCTGC
>JAGBWX010000061.1 GCA_017629575.1 Spirochaetales bacterium
GTCGTGCATCTGTCTACCCATAGCTTTACATTAGATGCAACTAGTAGCCCATTCTCCAAGTACTTCTCCGCAAAGGAACTTGCCTATAAGACAACTGGGCTGATGTTTACGGGTGCGAGCCATACCTTGAACGGATATGAGATGCCCTATGAAATGAATGACGGCCTTCTCTATGCCGAGGAGATAGCATTATATGACTTCTCGACAGTTGATCTATTAGTCCTTTCAGCATGTGGAACAGCTCTTGGAACAATCACAAACGATGGAATATATGGTATTCAGAGTGCATTTAAGGAAGCTGGCGCCAAGACAATCGTATCAACTCTCTGGAGCATCAATGACAAAGCAGCAGCAGAGTTCATGAAGATCTTCTATTCGCATATGATAGATGGTGATTCCAAATATGAAGCTTTCGAGAAGGCTCGGCGCGCTATGATGGAGAGCGAAGACTACAACGATCCGCTTTATTGGGCTCCGTTCATCATGCTTGATTGATTGTTATCGCAAGCTGCTTCTTTTTTAGAACGTATATACCTTAACTGTGCTCTTACCCAGAATGTATCTATTTCTGTGTCTGTTGGAAGGATGTCAAGAATCTGCAGATATGCTATTATGAACTGACAGAGCCTGTTTGGCATTGGTGATCTGAAGGAACAATACTCCCGAATCAAAGAGTATGTTCCCCACATCAGAATTGCTATGCGTGGATCTGTAGGAATCCTACCCCTGTGTCCCTTGATTCTTTTCAGTTCCTGCTCGGCCTGTTCAATGCTATTTATGTGTGAAAGATGTTTGCGCAAGTAATCTTTAACCATGTCATCCATGAACCAGTTACAGAAGTTTCGGAGCTTTATTGTGCCATCAACGCTTCGCAATGAGATCCATGTGGGTTGCTCATTTGTTCCATAGACTGCCAGGTACAACTGAAGCAGGTCTACCTTTATCCATTCCTTAATGTTGTCACTGATTTTAGTTGACAGACCCAAGTTATCCTTGCGAAGAGCATATGACACAAGACATAACGAGTTGATTATTGATTCATTCAGATGCTGACTGTCTATATAGCTATTATAAGCGTTATGTAGTTTATTTATGTTGAATGAGGTTTCTAGTATTGCACTGTCATCCTCTCTTATTTCTGCCAGTTTATCATATTCAAAGAATCTTGAAAGATTTCTGATTGCGGCATTATACCTATCCGCTGAAAGTGTGATTTTTCCCATTCTATTGACATTTTTCTATTAGATAAATGTCTAAATGGACGAAAGGTCACCAAAGAAAGAAATACAATATTAGAGGGTTTTTCTTTTTTTATTCGCGCGTTATATGAATGTAAATTTGTCTGAAAGCAGAAACCGATTTACCCTGTAAAATAAATGATTAAAATTTCTGAAAAAGGTGATCCGGTCGGGTTACCTTTTCTGGTATATACACATTCATCTATCAGAAAACATAAATTACACGATATATGAAAAAGTTACTATCGCTGATGCTTGCAGTATTCAGCCTTGCACTGCAGCCACTTTCAGCACAGAAGACAGAAGGCACAGACAATTTCAAGTATCACAAGGCCACCGAGATTCTCGATGAAGGAGGAGATCCTGCAGAGGCCCGCAAGCTTGCCGTGGAAAATATCAAGGAGAATCCTAAGCACATCGACTCGTATCTGCTTGTCGCAGGCGTTGATAGAAGGGAAGGAGACTTTGCATCAGCTATGAGGATAGTTGACCAGGCGATGAAGAACAACCATAAGAAGAGTGGCTTCTCAGAGGCTGTTCTTCTGTGGTGGAAAGGTATCATCTATGAGGAAATGGGAGATATCAGAAAGGCGGCAGAGACCATGGAGGCTGTCGTGAAGATGGCAAAAAAAGAGAAGAGTGAACACCTTTCCACCATGCTTGAGAATCTTGCACAGTTCCGTTATGATCTCAAGGAATACGATGCTTCAGACGCAGTCTATCGCGAGATGATTAAGATGGATGAGACAGCCTTGCTGCCAAAGATTGGCCTTGCAAGGAATATGAATGGCAGGGAGAAGTATGA
>JAGBWX010000062.1 GCA_017629575.1 Spirochaetales bacterium
ACACGTTTGGAATATGTTCGACTTTGCAGCAGATGCAAGATCAGAGGGTGGCGAAAATGGCCAGAACCACAAGGGTCTTGTTACATTCGACAGAAGCTATAAGAAGGATTCCTTCTACGCTTATAAGGCATGGCTTTCAGACGATCCATTCGTACACCTCTGCTCCAAGAGATATATCGACAGAGTTGAAGACGTTACAAAGGTAACAGTATATTCCAACCAGGAAGAGGTTGAACTCTTTGCAAATGGTGTTTCTGTAGGCAAAAAGAAGGCAGAAGACCACTTCTTCAAGTTTGAAGTTAAGAACGAAGGCATTACAGAGCTCAAGGCTGTAGCTGGCGACCTTTCAGATTCAGGAATCATCAGAAAGGTTTCTGAACCAAACCCAGCTTACATCCTCCAGGAAAAGGGTGCTGTTCTCAACTGGTTCGACATCACAGCTCCAGAAGGCTACTACTCACTCAACGATCCAATCAACAAGATCAACGAGAAGCCAGAAGGTCAGATGGTTGTAGGCCTCGTACTTAAGAAGATTGCAGAGTGTGTTAAGGCATCAGGAAGTGCAGCTGGTGCAAATGGCATGTCAGACATGATGGGCAGCCCTGCTGTAATGCAGATGCTCGGAGGATTCACAATTCCAAGAATGGTTGGACTTCTTGCAATGATGAATGTATCAATGACAAAGGAAGAACTCCTTGAGATCAATGCAATGCTCAACAAGATCAAGAAGTAATATAAAATTTTGATAGTTAAGGCTCAGATCATTTTTGGTCTGGGCTTTTCTTTTTGCTATGAAATTTGTATGAAATACTTTAAACTGCCAATGTGAACAAGCATATTGATAAGAAAAACAAATATATATTCCTCTTTTACGCATTGGCTAACATTGCTCTTGCCATGCAACTCGGTAAAGATGCTACTAAGCTATCTCTCTTGATGATGGCAGTGAACATAATCCTTGGCATCGATTGGACTTTCAAATGCTTTGGCTTCAAGCGTTCAATTCTATTTATCGCTATATCATTCGCAGTTGCATTTGGCCTTGAAACTCTAAGCATGAAGACAGGCTATCCATATGGTCACTTTAGGCACAATTTAGATACCGTAATGGTCGGCTCTGTACCTCTTGTTGCCTGTTTTATGTATTTTCCCCTAATCGCAATTGGCTGGGTTTATGGGGATATGATTGTCAAAAGCGTTCCTGTTACAAAGAGTTCGGAGACTATTCTCCGAATCCTTATAGCATCACTTGTCACAGCAACAATAGACCTTTTGGTAGACCCCATTCTAACTCTTGTATTTAGGTTTTGGGACTATCCAAATGGAGGTGGAATCTTTGGTGTTCCGATGACGAACATAGTTGGATGGATGGCAAATACAGTATTAACACTTACAATCTTTGAGCTTATTTCAAACAAGAATTGGAAAAGACCCCAAGATAGAATTGAATGCTTATATGGACCAGTGTGCTATCTGATGCTTGCTCAGGCAATTCCTCTATTTGTTGCAAGATTCACTTTAGAAAACAGAATTGTAGCTGATGTCACAGGCAAGGGTTGGAACCTTCTGGATATCTATGACTGTCTTTCAGCATTTGCACTTGTCGCTCTGGGACTCCTCTTTGTTTTGGGAACCATAGGACATGAGACCTATGAGAAGAGAATGAAGAAGGCCGCAAGATAGCGGCCTTTGCTTTGTCTATTATTTTGTCTTTAGGTATTCGTTGATTGCCTTAGCTGCCTTTCTGCCCTGCCCCATGGCAAGAATAACTGTAGCAGCTCCAAGAACGATGTCTCCACCTGCATATACTCCTTCCATTGAGGTCTTGCAAGTTTCCTCATCAACAATGAAGTTGCCTCTCTTGTTTGTCTCAATTGCAGGAGTTGTCTTCTTAATCAATGGATTTGATGCATTGCCGATTGAAACAATGACTGTATCATATTCCTCGATGAAATCTGATCCAGGAATTTCAACAGGTCTTCTTCTTCCTGATTCGTCTGGCTCACCAAGCTCGCATTTTCTGATTTTGAGACCCTTCACAAAGTCATTTTCGTCTCCAAGAATCTCAACTGGCTGGGAAAGAAGGCGGAAGTTTACGCCCTCTTCCATTGCATGGTGAACTTCTTCCTTTCTTGCGGTAATCTCATCCATAGTTCTTCTGTAGATGATATCGACCTTCTTAGCGCCAAGTCTCAAAGCTGTTCTTGCAGCATCCATGGCAACATTTCCACCACCAAGCACAGCGACTTTCTCAGCATGGAAGAATGGAGTCTTTGCGTGCTTTTCATCATAAGCCTTCATGAGATTGGATCTAGTAAGGTACTCATTTGCAGAGAATACTGAAAGGAGATTTTCTCCTGGTATGTTCATAAACTTAGGTAGTCCTGCTCCAGAGCCTACAAATACTGCATCAAAGCCATCTTCTTTCATAAGTGCATCGATAGTTCTTGTTCTTCCAACGGGAACATTGGTCTCCATCTTGATGCCCATTGCCTTGAGCTTTTCAAATTCACTGTCTACAAGCTTCTTAGGAAGTCTGAACTCAGGAATGCCATAAGAAAGTACTCCGCCCATCTTGTGAAGAGCTTCAAACATTACAACTTCATGGCCTTCTCTTCTGACATCGGCAGCACATGCAATGGATGCAGGGCCAGAGCCAACGATAGCAACCTTCTTTCCGCTTGCTTCCTTAACCTCAGGCAAAGGAGCGTCTTTTCCTGCTTTATCTGCTACAAAGCGCTCAAGTCTGCCAATTGCGACAGCCTTCTCAACATCCTTATTCATCTTTCCAACAGTACAGAACTTCTGGCACTGCTTCTCCTGTGGACAAACTCTTCCGCATACAGCTGGAAGAAGAGATGACTCCTGAATTATTGAAAGTGCATCACCATAGTTCTTGTTCTGAATCTCGCAAATGAAGGCTGGGATATTGATTCCGACAGGACAACCCTGTACGCATGGCTGATTCTTGCAATTAAGACATCTATTAGCTTCTACGAGAGCTTCCTCTTCGGTGTATCCTAGAGCAACTTCAAACATGTTGTGAATTCTATCTGCAGGATCCTGAGATGGCATTTCCTGATTTGGAATTGCAGCTCTATCCTTTACAGAGAGGTTTTCTGGCAATGACTCCAAAATCTCTACTGCGCCCTTCTGGAGCTCTTCTGGTGTTCTCATGCCAAGCCCTCCTCAATCTGCATATCTACATGACATCTATGGTGTGCTTCTGTCTCTTGGCTCTTATATGTGCGCTGACGCTTCATCATATTGTCCCAGTCAACCAAATGGCCATCAAACTCAGGACCATCAACACATACAAACTTGGTCTCACCACCAACAAGGACTCTGCAGCCACCACACATTCCTGTACCGTCGATCATGATGGTATTTAAGGAAACAATACATGGTGTGTTTGTCTTCTCTGCAGTCTTTACGCAGAACTTCATCATAGGAGCTGGTCCAATGGCAACCACCTGGTCAGCACCCTTCTCAAGAAGCTCTCCAAGAGGTTCTGTTACCAAAGCCTTCCTTCCATAAGAACCATCATCAGTTACAACAATAAGCTCAGGATCGATGGCTCTCATCATATCTTCCTCAATGATTAAGCTCTTGTTTCTTGCACCAATGATAACTCTAACATCATTGCCAGCTTCCTTAAGGGCCTTTGCGATTGGATAGAGAGGAGCTACGCCGATTCCACCACCGACGCATACGACCTTTCCAAAATTTTCTATGTGAGTAGGAGAACCAAGTGGGCCCAAGACATTCTCAATAAAGTCACCCTCTTCTAAGCGAGCGAGAATATGAGTGCCCTCTCCTACAGCCTGGAATACGATTGTGATTGTGCCCTGCTTTTCATCAGCGTCGGCAATAGTCAAAGGGATTCTCTCATTGAAATCCCCACCCTTCTGAATAATGACAAACTGTCCGGCCTTTCTTTCCTTTGCAATCATTGGAGCCTCAATTGTCATTGAGAAAACCTCTGGGGAAAACTGTACCTTTTTTACAATTCTGAACATCACTCCTCCTGATAGCATGAGTATATACCAATTGAATAGCAAGGACAACAAAAGCAAAGGACCGTCTCGCGACGGTCCAAAAGGGAGGTTATCGTGTGTGTTATGTTAAAGAACTTGTCTTATTTGATCTTGATTTCAATTCTGCCCTTGAGGAGCTTTTCGTGTTTTGGAAGTGTGATGATCAGAATTCCATTCTTGTTCTCTGCTGAAATTTTCTCATCATCTACATCCTCTGGAAGTGTGAAGGATCTTGAGAATGCTGGGCGAGGAATCTCTCTCATCAGGTATTTTCTCTCAACCTTCTTCTCCTCTTCTCCTTCAGACTCTGCACTATTGAGAGTAGAGAGTGTGAGAACTCTCTTATCTACAGAAAGAGAGATGTCCTTCTCATCATAGCCTGCAACAGATGCCTCTACGACATAGCTATCATCAAGCTCATAAATGTCTACAGGAGGAATTCTCCTTGAAAGCTGTGTGTCTCCAAACAAATCATTGAAGATTGATTCCATTGGTGAAAGTGTTGGTGCTGTTCTATTTACGTAATATCTCATTTTTTATTTCTCCTTTGCGTCTTTGCGCTACAAAACATATATAGCAAAAGCCGTGCCAACTTTATTAATTCATTATATTGTAAAGATTTAATATAATTAGACATATTAGAAGAAATAAAATAGATTGTAACAATATGACACACCAACAATTAATTTCATTCGTAGAGTGTCAAAATTTCCATCAGAAAATAAAAAAGGGTAAAAACTGTGTCATTTTTACCCTTTTGTTGGTTATTTGCTTAAATAAGACTCAAAATCCTTTCTATATTCCTCGTCAGACACCCATAATGCCCCGAAGACATCGATGGCCATTACTACATAGGACCCCATTAGCAGCTCCTTGGTAAGAAGGTAGAACTCTGCGCCTTCTGGGGAAGAGAGAACTTTCGAATTCATTGGTGCAATCATAGTTGATACAGAGACTGCCTTTTCTCTTGTGATTTTCTGGATCATATGCCTCCTACTGTGCTCTATTTCCTGTATAAGCTAAGAGCATTTCCAGCTTCATTATAGCCTTGCTTACGGCCTGATTGAAAGGCTCAGTCTCCATATTTCCGCCATTGATATTTTCAAGCTCTGCTCCAAGCTTAGAAGAGATTGGGATGTCATCAGTGGCATCTATTGTCTCTGTTTTTTCTTCGTCCTTCCACCTGCAGGCAGGCTTGATTGCTCTTCCATTCTTATCTAAAGTGCACGCAGAGCCAAAGAGCCTGCAAATGAGACCTCTAGCAGGATATATAGAACAATGGTAGTTGCTGTCTTCATTGAACATTGGACAGTAATTTATATCTTTCTCACATCTTGAGAAGAACTCTTCTACTCTTCCTGTCTGTATTAGATACAAGGCAATATATTCAGCTTCAACTATTGTTAGATCAGGCAGATAGTGCTTGCAGCACTCTCCACATGCCTCTATGCATCTTATATTTTCCCTCTCATCAAATTCTGATAAAAAGTTGTTTACATAGTCATAAAAGACCTGAAGATTCTTCAGTCTTTCATAGCATCCAGTGTCCTTTAATTGTTCTACATCAAGTTCGGTATAAATCACGGAAAATGTAATACAATAAGTGAAAATATTTTTTCAATTGGTATTATAAAATTGGTAAACCAAATTTTTTTATCTTTTTTTTGATGGAAACCAAATTTACTTAAGATTTATTAAATACTGAAAAATTATTACCATCAATGAACTCTGGTACTATACGAGGTTGCTCGCATTTTATTCAAAGTGATATAATCAAATTATGAAGGTTGTTATTTTTGGTGCAGGCAGAAGAGGACTAAGACTCGCAAGGCATTTGATCAAGGAGAAAAAGGAAGTTACCTTTTTAGATTCCAGCCAGCAGCGTTGCTTATCAGCTCAAGCGAAGCTTGACTGTATGGCTGTCTGTGGCTCTGCAACTGACATTGAAAAGCTCATCGAGGCAGGATGTGCATCTGCAGATGCAGTAATTGCGGTAACAGACAGTGATGAAACCAACCTTGTTTCCTGTGGCATAGTATCATCTCAGTGGCCTGAGGTTGAAACTATTGCAGCCATTAGAGCAATCAGCTACCTCGGTACAAATAGCTACGACAGAAAGATTCTCGGAATTTCGCATATCGTTAACCCTGAACAGGAAGCTGCAAGCAGAATCGCTGGCGTTATCCAATCTGGTCTATTTTCAGATATCATCTATTTCAAGGGAACAGAGTTCATCCTCTTTACAAAGACAATGGGAGCAGACTCACCTTTCAATGGAAAGAATCTCATCCAGATGAAGAAGGAATTCCCTGGAAGATATGTCGTTGCTGGAATCAGGAGAGGCGGAAAGGTATTCACTCCAACAGGTGCAACTGTCATTGAAGAAAATGACGAGATTGTAATCGTTGCAGACGATGATGAGTCAACAGGACTATTTACAGCCTTCGGAGGCTTTGTGACAACAAAGCTCAAGAGAACAGTCATGGTTGGTGGAACAAGAATCGCTTCCTATCTTCTCAAGATTCTTCCAGATAAGGTCAGAAAGAGCATTACTCTCATCGAAGAGGATATCCAGACTTGCAATGAGTTCATTGAAGATTTCCCATCCCTTTTGGTCCTCAATGGCTCAATCACAGATGAGCAGCTTTGGGAGGAAGAAGCAATTGAAAGAGCTGATCTCCTAATCTCTGTCACTGAGGATGATGAACTGAACATTATTACAGCAAGCTACGCAAAAAAGATTGGCGTAAAGAGATCTATTGCTCTTATTAAGACAAATCCGAACTATCTTGGATTTGCTCGCCACATGGATATCGATGCACCAATTTCCACAACAGATGCAACTGTAGATACTCTTATGAAACACCTTAGAGGTGAAGGCGTATCTACGCTCCACTCTATCTTCAACGGAGATTTGGAGGTTTATGAGTATGTTCTCACAGAGAACTTCAAGGAACTCGGCAAGCAGCTGAAGGAAGTAAAACTGAAAGGCAAGTGCATCATCGCAGGCGTCAAGAGAACAAAGGAAGACAACTTCATACCAGATGGTAACTACACATTCACAGAAGGTGATACTCTTCTTGTTGCAGCAACTCATGACGACAATGACTTTGTTACGGAGTTCTTCGGGGCATGAATATATTTTCCGTATTCAGACTTCTAGCATTTATCTTCCTCTTCGTCGCCTTGATCATGTGTGTGCCACTCTTCATCGCCTATCAGTATCAGGAAGTTCTATCTATTTCAGGCTTCATGCTCACTATCTTGATGATGTTGGCATCCTCTCTTATTGTGATTGCGCTAACGCAAAAGAATCATAAGCACATTAAAATCTCGGTAAGGGACAGCTATCTCTTTGTTACCCTCACATGGCTGCTGCTTTCATTCTTTGGAGCCATTCCACTTCATGTCACAAAGACTCTGCCAACATTCTCAATGTGCTACTTTGAGATCATGTCTGGCTTCTCAACAACTGGTGCAACAGCCATGAATGATATCGAGTCTGCATTCCATTCCATTCTCTTCTGGAGAAATATGACAAACTGGCTTGGTGGCATGGGTATTGTTGTTCTCTTTGTTGCAGTTCTTCCAGCCTTTGGCGTAAAGGGAACAAACCTTGTTGGAGCGGAATCTGTCGGACCAACAAAAGATAAGCTGACTCCAAAAATCAGACATACAGCAATGGCACTATGGGCAATCTATTTGGGATTATCAGTGCTTGAGGTTATCCTTCTACTATTAGGAGGCTTAGACCTCTTTGATGCAACAACTGTTACTTTCGGAACAATGGGAGCAGCAGGCTTTGCGCCTAAGAATGCATCAATTGGAGCATTTAATTCAAAATACGTTGAATGGGTATGCATTATCTTCATGTTCCTTGCTGGTGCCAACTTCTCACTGTACTTCAAGGTTCTAAAAGGACAGTTTAAGAAAGTGTCCCAGGATGGAGAGTTCAGACTCTATGCTAAGATTGTTCTCTTTGCAACTCTTCTCTCTGCAATAAGCTTATATGCAAAGGGAATCAGCTCACTTTCTGACAGCATAAGAGATTCTGCATTCCATGTTATTTCATTTATAACCACAACTGGATTCACCTCTGAAAACTATAACAACTGGCCAATCTTTTCTCAGATGATTCTATTTGTCCTCACCTTTGTTGGAGGCTGTGCAGGATCTGCTGGTGGTGGATTGAAGGTTATTAGAATTGCGGTAATGGGCAAAGTTGGAAACAATGCGATCACAAAGAGAATTCATCCAAATGCCGTAACAAAGATCAAAGTTGGCAATGACAGCTACAATGAAGAAACCGTCCTTTCTATCTGTGGATTTGTTGGCATGTATTTCATCACCATATTCATTGGCTCATTGGTCATTTCCCTTACAGGTCAGGATCTTCTGACTTGCTTCAGCTCCGTAGCTCTCTGCATCGGCAATATTGGAATCGGCCTTGGTGGAATTGGAACTAATATGTCTTTCTCCATCTTCCCAAATTGGACAATGTGGGTATTCTCATTCTTGATGCTTGTAGGACGTCTTGAACTCTTTACGGTATATGCCCTCTTTACAAGAAGCTTCTGGAGAAAATAGGAATAGCCGCAAAACGCGGCTATTTTTGTCAGTCATGTTCTACCCAGTAGAGCCTAGATGTATCGAAGCCTGCCTCCATTGCAATTTCCAAATATCTTTTTTTGATGTCATCTGGAATCGTTTTTTCCCTAGAGAGAATCCATAGATTATCTACGGTCTTTCCTGCAACCAAGGCATACTTGTAATCATCAAGAGCTAGGATATTATAGTCACTATAAAAAGGACCAAAGAACGAAACCTTTAATGCACCAACTGTAGGTTCTCCCCTGAACTTAGCCTTGCCCTCCGCTTCTTTCCATACCTTTTTAACAAAATCATAGCCTCTGTTGACGACTTTCACAGTGCCATTGCTATTCTTCGAATAGTTTGCAGTGGTATTATCCATATTCTTCTCATACTTAAAATCGATTCTAGCAATTTCATACCACTGACCAAGATACCTATTGAGGTCAAAATCCTGTACTGGCTGTGTTGTGACTGAGCTAGAAGAACAACCTGTAAATAAAAGTGCAACTGTAATCAAGATTAAAAATGACTTCATATCTCCTCCAATAAGAATATAAAGCCAGCGGATATTGAAAATAAGAGTCATAAGAACAAAAAAAATGGCAACCCACCTTGTAGCCATTGCTACCCAAACGGATTGCCTCTTTTTCGATTGACTGGAGACCTTCTCCTGCTGGCAGCCTTTGCATACTCAACAGTCCAGTCGTTCATTTTTTAGCAGGGGGAGGACTCGAACCTCCGACCTCCGGGTTATGAGCCCGACGAGCTGCCAACTGCTCTACCCTACGTCGATTGCATATAGAAATATAAGGCATATGAAAAAAACTGTCAACACATATGAAAAAATATTTTCTTTCTATTGTTAATTTTGCTAAAATCGAACCATGGATGCGAATCAGAGGAAAGCTTATAAAGCTAGAATAAAAAGAACTTTAGAAAACCTTGAAAGAAACAATTTCAAAGCAACTTTTGTTAACACAAAAGAAGAGGCTCTGACCTTAATCAAATCACTCATTGATGAGAAGTCAATCACAGCTTCTGGTGGTTCTGTCACATTGAGAGATACTGGTATTTTTGATTATATTTCAAACAATACAGACTACAGAACAGATTACAAGGATGCCTATATTGCTGATTTCTACCTCTCAAGCGCAAATGCCATCACTGAACACGGTGAAATTTATCAAGTAGATGGCAGATCGAACAGAATATCCGCAATACTCTATGGACCAGAAAAGGTAATTATCGTTGCAGGAATCAACAAGCTTGTAACGACAATTAGGGATGCTGTTGTGAGAGTTAAGACTCTTGCAGCTCCTCCAAATGCCATTAAGCTCTGCAAGGATACACCATGTGCAAAAAGAGGCATTTGCGTCTCTCCAGAGTGTTCAGATAACTATATCTCAGCCCTTGGATGCGACAGTGACGATAGAATCTGCTGCAATTCACTCATTATGGCAAAGCAGAGAGTAAAAGATAGAATCATCGTTGTTCTTGTAGGAGAAGAGTGTGGTTACTGACGAACTCTACAGGCCCTACAAGAGTGACAAGCTTGCACTGTTTCAGAATAAGCTCTCACCTACAGCAAAGCTCCCTTACTATGGAATATCAATGCCAAATCTAAGAGGACTTGCAAGGGGCATAGATTGCAGCGATATCGAGATCAAGTGGCATGAAGATGTGATCCTATGCGGTCTTGCACTAGGATTTGAGAAGACTGCATTCTCATGCAAGATTGATAAGCTAAATAAGATTCTGCCTTATTTATCAAGCTGGGACCATACAGATAGCATCGTCACAGCATTTAAGCCAAGGTCTGATGAAAAGAGACAATTGGTAGAGTACTTCTCCTCTCTCACACGCTCTGATGAAACATTCATAAGAAGACTTGGCATTGTATGGCTCATGGCCAATCGAAACAACATAGACTATGAAGAAGCTTTAAAAACCATCATCAAAGCTGACAATGGCGCTGACTACTATGTAATGATGGCTGTATCATGGGCTCTCTCATTCTATGCTCTAGATGGAAGAGACATCTCCCAAGAGCTAGAGAAAGTCAGCGAGACTACAAAAACAAAGACACTTCAGAAGCTTAGGGAGTCAAAGAGAACAAACAAAAATCTATCAATTGAAATCGTAAGAGATAGAAAGACAAACTAAAATTCAAAGCACTAATCTAATTTTTAAATTTTCTATTGACTCTAAGATGAGAACCTAGTAATGTTACTGTTAATAGAAACATTGGAGACACTATGAGAAACTTGGTTAATTTACATATCAATACAGAGAACATGCCAGATGAAAAGGGATACTTCGGTAAATTTGGCGGTGTTTATCTACCTGAAGAGCTTGAGAAGGTTATGAAGGAAGTAGCTGATGCATACGAGAAGTTCAGTCACGATCCATCATTTCTCGAGGAACTCAGAGAACTCAATGCCACATACACAGGTAGACCATCCCCTATTTACCATGCAAAGAGACTTTCTCTTGCAGCTGGTGGCGCAGACATCTATCTAAAGAGAGAAGATCTCAACCACACAGGTGCCCATAAAGTCAATCACTGTCTCGGCGAAGCTCTTCTTGCAAAGAGAATGGGAAAGAAGAAGGTTATCGCAGAAACAGGTGCTGGTCAGCATGGTGTTGCACTTGCTACTGCAGCTGCTCTTCTAGGTCTTGAATGTGATATCTACATGGGTGCAATCGATGTTAAGAAAGAGGCTCCAAATGTTTCTAGAATGAAGGTTCTCGGTGCTAAGGTTATTCCTGTAACGAGAGGGACACAGACACTTAAGGACGCAGTTGATGCTGCTTTTGAAGCATATCTAGAAGATCCAATCAATCAGATTTACTGTATCGGAACAGTAGTTGGCCCTCATCCATTTCCGATGATGGTTCGCGACTTCCAGTCAGTTATTGGAACAGAGGCAAGAGAGCAGATGCTCGATATGGAGGCACAGCTTCCAGATGCTGTTGTCGCATGCGTAGGCGGCGGATCAAACGCTATGGGTATGTTCTCAGCCTTCATCGATGATAAAGACGTTGCTCTCCACGGTGTAGAGCCAGCTGGCAAGGGCCTTGATTCTGGACTCCACGCAGCAACTATTACAAAGGGCAAAGAAGGAATTCTCCATGGAACACTGTCATTGGTGCTTCAGGATGACAAGGGTGAAACACTCCCTGTCTACTCTATCGCATCTGGCCTTGACTACCCTGGAGTAGGACCTCAGCACTCCTACCTCCACTCAATTGGAAGAGTAAATTACCATCCAATTACAGACAGAGAAGCTGTTGAGGCATTCTATGTTCTCTCAAGAATGGAAGGCATCATCCCAGCTCTTGAAAGCTCCCATGCTGTTGCTTACGGCGTAAAGCTTGCCCAGGAACTTGGAAAAGGAAAGAAAGTTCTCATCTGTCTCTCAGGCAGAGGAGATAAGGACATAGACTTCGTTATGGAGCACTATCCACTTCAGGAGTATGAACCAGAAGACAATATCCAAGATGAGTACAAAGAGTTCATCAAGCATATTGGCGGTGAAAAGAACTAAAAAAATGGAGAGTTCAAATCGGACTCTCCATATTTTTTACAGTCTCTCAAGAAGTTCCAAGATTTCTCTATTTGGACCGTAGAACTTGAAGAACTTAACGCCGTTCTCCAAGAAAGGAAGTGTGACAAGGCCATCTGTTACAATCTCATAGCCTTCTTCAACTGCCTGCATATACAAAGACTCAATGTCTTTTACTCGCATTGCAATGTGGTCTACTGCACCATTTGTTCCAACGATAGAAGCAGACTCATATGTCTCGATTACCATATCACCAAGAGTGAGGAATGCTACATTATTGCCACTTGGAGATCTCCAGTAGAGTTTAAAGCCAAGCTTTTCATAGAATGCAATTGTCTCCTCGATATCCTTGCATGGAATTCCAATATGCTCAGCGCCAAGAATTTTTGATGTATCCATATCAGTCCTTCTTATATCCGTTTGGATTCTTCTTCTGCCAAGCCCAGGTATCGCGACACATTTCCTCTAAACCATATTCTGCATTCCAACCGAGCACTTCACGGCTCTTTGCTGGATCTGAGTATACAGTTGCAAGATCACCAGGTCTTCTGCCTACAATCTTATACTTTACAGGAACTTCATTAACCTTCTCGAATGCCTTAACCATATCAAGAACGCTATAGCCTGTTCCTGTTCCGAGGTTGAATATCTCTGCACCATTGTTCTCCATCATGTAGCCAATAGCTGCAACATGGCCCTTTGCAAGGTCTACAACATGGATGTAGTCTCTTACACCTGTTCCATCTGGAGTATCATAGTCATCGCCAAATACAGAAAGGCATTCAAGCTTGCCAATTGCAACCTTTGAAAGATATGGCATAAGGTTTGCTGGGATTCCATTTGGATCTTCGCCAATGATGCCACTCTTATGTGCTCCAATTGGATTGAAGTATCTGAGAAGTACAACAGACCACTCTGGATCAGCCTTTGCCATATCAGAAAGGATGATTTCTGACATGTATTTTGTCCAGCCATATGGGTTTGAACAGCCACCTGTCTTTGATGTCTCCCTAAGAGGGACCTCATTATCTGCAGAATAAACAGTAGCAGAAGATGAGAAGATGATTTTCTTTACGCCATGGTCTCTCATTGACTCCACAAGGGTGAGGGTTGACTTGAGATTATTGTCATAATATTCAATAGGCTTTGCTACAGATTCGCCAACAGCCTTAAGTCCTGCAAAGTGAATTACGCCATCAATCTTATATTCATCAAAGATAGAATCAAGAATCGCTCTATCTCTTACATCTCCCTCAACAAAAACAACCTTCTTTCCAGTCAGTTCCTCAACACGTCTCAATGACTCAGGGTTTGAATTTGCAAGGTTGTCGATTACAACAACGTCGATGCCTTTTTCAAGAAGTTCTAAAACAGTATGGCTTCCAATATATCCAGCGCCGCCAGTTACAAGAATACGCATGGTAGTCCTCCTAACCATCAGTATATAGTATTTCAGCCAATCAATATACAGATAGATACCCTTACATTGAAATAGTTTCGTCTATGGAATATCATAACGCCATGAAAATACTCTCCCAGCTCACAATCATCTTTTTGGTATCTCTCTTGGGAGAGTCTATTTCCTTGATTCTTCCATTCCCCATGCCAGGTTCTATTGCAGCACTTGGCGTCATGCTGATTCTTCTATTTGCAAAGGTTGTAAAGGAAGAACACATCAAGGAAACGTCTAAATATATTCTCGATAATATTGCGATATTCTTCATCCCTTCCTGTGTTGGAATCATAGAGCATCTAGGTTTGCTGAAGTCTAGCTGGTGGAAAATAATAATTGTTTCATCTCTATCATTTCTGATTACATTTCTCGCAGCAGGCTATACAGTTAAGGCGGTAATCATGCTTACAAGGAGGAAGCCATGAAAGAACTAATCATGAATCCTCTATTTGCATTGGCTATGACTATCGGGCTCTATGTGCTTTTTACCAAGCTTAAAGACAAGACAAAGATTGGTTTTATAAATCAATTCTTGTTTACAATTACACTTATTGTAATCATCCTCTTGATTGCAGATGGTCCATATGAAATCTACATGAAGGGTGGCAGTGTCCTTTCTATGTTCCTTACTCCAGTAACATCTCTTTTAGCGCTATCAATATATAGAGAAAGGAAGAAAGTAAAAGAAAACTTGTTGCCAATACTTGCAGGTACGATAGCAGGCTCTATCGCATCAATCACATCGGCTTTGCTTCTTTCAAACCTCTTAAACTTAGAAGAGACAATTAAGCTATCCTTGCTCACTAAATGCGTAACAACACCTATTGCTGTTGCTCTTACAAACATGATGGGAGGAATTGAAGGCGTTGCCGCTGTAGGTGTTATGATTGCTGGAATCTTAGGAAATGTACTTGCTCCAACACTTGTAAAGGTCTTTAAGCTCAATGGACCGAGCGAACAGGGGATCGCAATCGGTTCATCATCTCATGCACTGGGCTCAGTAAAAGCATTAAAAATGGGAGAGGATATCGGAGCTCTCTCCTCTATTTCCCTCTCCTTTTCTGCAATTATAACTGTAATAATAGTTATGATTTTCTTCTAATGGGTTATCAACCATCAGACATCAAAAAGTCTGCATATGGGCCAGGCTCTGATGAGGGAATGACAGTTGCTCCACAACACTTTTCATAGAAGTGAACAGGACCTGCGCCTCCAACAATCGCATAGTAATAACCTTCATTTCTCAATGCGTGAAGACATGCCAATAAGAGTGCCTTTCCAACGCCCTTTCCTCTCATTTCATCAGATACTGCTGTAGGACCAAAGAAATCAGGAGCTGTTGCATTGTAGCTTGCAAAGCCTACAATAGTCATATCCTTAACAGCAATGAAGGTTGAGATTGGAGTATTAGAAAATGACTTATCCACTTCCATTGCACCATATGGGGAGAAGTTCTCCTCTGCAAACTTCATAATAGCCTTCTTGTCTGGAGCAAAGGCTCTCTGAATGCGGATTCCTTCCTTTTCCATTGCTTCATAATCAACAGGTTCAAGCTCATAGAGCTTTACAAGCATATCTGGCATAATCACTCCTCCTCTTTATCCACTGCCTTGGCAATAGCCTTAAAGCCATTTCCAAGCACCTTATATGTTTCATTTACAAATACGAAGGCAGTAGCATCTTCCTCGTATATTATATTAACAAGTTTTTGCAGCTGGTGGTTTGGAACAATTACCACAAGCATCTCATTTGTCTTCTGAGTGTACATGCCTGTACCTTCGAAAACTGTTCCAGAGTGACCAAGCTCATCAATTACACGTCTAGATATTTCACGAATTCTATAATCAGAGATTACATAGACAGCCTTTGCCATCTTGGTTCCAAATCCAGTTAGGAGGAAGTTTACCATCTGAGATGAGCAATACATGGCGATAATAGAGAACAGCAGCGCCTGTAGACCCAAGAATACACCAGCCAGACCAACAACTATGAGGTTAAAGATGAATTGGATTGTTCCAACTCCAATTGGTGTATACTTTGCTATAACCTGAGATACGATATCCGTGCCACCTGTGTTACAGCCAGACTTCATCGTAAAGGCGACGCCAGAGCCAACACATATTCCACCAAAGATAGCAGAAAGAAGAATATTCACAGGAATAGCTACATCCAAAAATCCAACATTTCCAGTCTTGCTGGTTATGATAGACACCCACAAAGAAAGCAGCGATGACCCAATTAAGGTTCGTATTCCATACTTAAAGCCAAAGACCTTCATGCCCAATAAAATCAGAGGGAGATTGATACACATCATTACAACACCCTGATTCCATCCAAATAGGTAATAGAATACAGTTGCAACACCAGCAGCGCCACCAGATGCTATCTGAGCAGGAGTGTAAAATAAAGATATTCCAATTGCAGCGACAAATGGTCCCAGAAATAGAAATACATAGTCAGAGAGCTTATGGAAGATAATTAAGGACTTTGCTTTCATATCTACTCTTATGATACCTACAATAAAGATATTATTAAACAAAAAAACACAAAGCAGTATGCATTTACCAAATAGGAAGTCCTCCAATTTCTTTGCACAAAGATAAAAAAAAGAACGATGTTAATCTTTCGACTGAACATCGTTCATCTTCTATTGTTCTCCGTGTCCCTAGGCTTTGCTACCTATAACACCGGAGAAAGCCTCTGATATTAGTTAAGTTCGTGGATTGTCTTTCTAATAGCGCCAGGACCTGCGATCATCTTCTTGAAGTAGTCTACTACAGTATCTGCAAGACCTACTTCATAGAGGTTAACACCGAAAATCTTCTCATTTGAAAGGATACCCTTAAGAGATTCAAAAGAACCTTCATAGCCAAGTGAGAATGCCTTAAGCTCTTCCTGTGCATAAGAAAGAAGTGGGTCTGATGATGGAGTGAATGCATTACCTTCATCATCGATTGCAAGACAGTATCTGAGCCATCCAGCAAATACTACTGGGATGTATCTGAGCTTCTTAATATCCATACCCTGAGCGATATAAGCCTTAATAGTCTCACCGAATCTGATACCAAGCTTCTGAGATGTATCAGTTGCGATTCTCTGAGGTGTGTCAGGCATGAATGGATTAGGGATTCTTACATTGAGAACCTGATCGATAAATGCCTTAGGATCAATGATTCCAGGATTTACTACTACAGGAAGGCCTTCAACATATCCGATTTCCTTAACAAGCTTAACAAGGTCTTCATCCTTCATTTCGTTAGCAATGAGGTTGTAGCCAAGAAGACATCCGAATACAGCAAGGACTGTGTGAAGAGGATTGAGACAAGTACAAACCTTCATCTTCTCAACATTATTTACTGTGTCACGATCTGTGAAGTATACGCCGCTGTTCTCAAGAGCAGGACGACCATTAGGGAAATCATCCTCAATTACAAGATACTCAGCTTCTTCAGCGTTTACGAATGATGCAATGTAAGTATTCTTTGATGTAATTACAGGTTCTGTATCTTCAAATCCATCTGCCTTAAGCATAGCAGCAACAGATGCATCTGGGCGTGGTGTAATCTTATCGATCATTGACCAAGGGAAAGAAACATTCTTGCTGTTGATGTAATCCAAGAATTCCTTTTCAACAAGTCCATTCTTAACCCATTCAGAAGCGATTGTTGCAAGAGCAAGTTCAAGCTTCTCACCATTGTGTGAACAGTTGTCCATTGAAACAAAAGCAAGAGGAGCTGCATTCTTTCTGAATCTGAACAAAAGGAGCTCTGTAAGGCGTGAAAGGAACATCTTTCCCATTCCAGGGCCATTCTGGAAGTCCGCTACATATGGAGCAAAATACTCACCCTGTGGATTCTTGAGGCCGTAGCCCTTCTCTGTGATTGTGAAAGATACCATCTGAAGTGATGGATTCTCGAATACTTCAATAAATCTCTTCCATGCATCTTCAAACTGATAGTCGCATGCATAAGCTTCTGTAACAGAACCAACAATTTCCTTGTCGATTGAGCCATTTGCCTTGAGAGTTACGAGAAGTGTGAGATTGTCATACTTATTATAGATATCGCTGATAATCTCATAGTCAAAGCCTTCTCCGACTACGATACCCTTATCGCTAAGGCCTTTTTCAATAAGACCCTGCTGGAGTCTAGCAGGAAAGCCTCTGAAGATGTTTCCAGCTCCAAAGTGAACCCAAATTGGATCCTTCTTTGTATTCTCTCTAATCTGTGCTCTGTCATAGCTCAGATTCTTATAACCCTTCTCTGCCCAACATGAACACTTAAGTCCTTCGTTTGTGAGTTTCATTTTAGCCTCTTACAAAATAGTCTGGATGCTCCTTAACAATTGCATCCTTTTCAAATGAAAGCTTTGCAAGATGCTCACCAATGATTTTTGATGCATCTGCAAAGTCGCCCTTAGCCAATGCTGCCACCAAAGCTTGATGCTGCTCGATATTTTTTCTCGCAACACCCTCTGCATCGAATGACAAGAGCCTTATTCTTCTATAGTTTCCAGTTTCTTTCATCAACAGTTCCCAGAACCTTGTCAGTCCCGCAACCTCAAAATAAACTGCATGCATGCTGTCATCAGCACTATAGAAGGCCATGCTATTTCCTTCTTCAACCGCTTCCTTCTGTAGAGCAAGAAAATATTCAAGCTTTGCTATCTCAGATTCCTTGATAGGAGTCTTAAAACTCTCAAGAACGCTTCTTTCCAAAGCTACTCTCAAAAGTCTTTCTTCTTTAACTCTATCTAAGTCTATCTTTGAGACCCAGCAACCTCTCTGAGGAAGCATATCAACCAGGGCTTCGCTTTGAAGCTTCATCAAAGCATCCCTAATTGGTGAACGAGATACTTCAAGCTTCTCGCTGAGAGCCTGGATTGAAATTTCCTCACCAGGCTTCATTCTCAGAAAGATAATATCATCCTTGATGCTCTCGTAGATTAATTGGCTAGAAGTCTTCCTTATGCCTCTTTGGAGCATAATCTCTTCTCGCTCTTATCAAGAGCTTCCCAAAGACCGAGGATATACTCAGCACCAAGAGCTCTGTCATAAAGACCATAGCCAGGCATTGATACCTCACCCCAGATTGCTCTTCCGTGGTCTGGTCTGATTGGACCATCGAATCCTGTCTCATAGAGTGCTCTTACGATTTCATAGAGGTCAAATGTACCATCTGATGAAAGGTGTGCTGCTTCCTCGAATACGCCAGGAGCAAAGTGATGAAGGTTTCTTACGTGTGCAAAGTGAACTCTGCCAGGAAGTGCTCTGATGATTCCAGGAAGGTCATTGTTTGGGTTTGAGCCAAATGAACCAGCACAGAATGTAAGACCATTGAATGGAGCATCAACAGCCTTCATGAGCTTAAGAATCTTCTCCTTAGATGTGATGATTCTTGGAAGGTTGAATACAGGCCATGCTGGATCATCTGGATGGATTGCCATCTTGATTCCCCACTTCTCACATACGCCCTGAATTCTCTTTAAGAAGTATACGAGGTTATTGAAGAGTGTATCTTCATCTACGCTTTCATAAGCCTTGAAGAGTTCCTTAACCTTTGCAAGTCTCTCTGGTTCCCATCCTGGCATAACGAAGCCATTAGAATTGTCATTTGTCTGATCGAAGAAAGTCTGAGGATCGATTGTATCTACAACCTTCTGATCATAAGCAAGAACAGTTGCACCATCTGGTCTAACCTTTGCAAGGTCTGTTCTTGTCCAGTCAAATACTGGCATGAAGTTATAACAAACAAGCTTGATGCCACACTGGCCAAGGTTATCGAGAGTTTCGATGTAGTTATCGATATACTTTTCTCTTTCCTCTGAACCAATCTTGATGGTGTCATGGATGTTAACTGACTCGATACCAGCAATTTCCAAGCCAGCTTCCCTTACTTCTTCCTGAAGAGCCTTAATTCTTTCAATTGGCCATACTTCACCAGCTGGAATGTCATAAAGAGTTGTGATAACACCTGTTACACCAGGGATTTGTCTAATCTGCCAAAGCTTTACTGAGTCGAACTTTTCGCCGAACCATCTGAGGGTCATCTGCATATATGAAATCTCCTATTACTAACTAATATATTAGTATATTATTTTACAGGCGGAAACCTGTCAATATTAGGATAACCCCTGTTGGCAAAACAACTAACATTCTTTTATAAAAACATCACTTTTCTATTCTATATATCTGAAATTTAACCAGAAAAAATATATTATATAAGCGGAGCTAAATATGAGAATAACAATCTGTGATGATAAAAAAGAACTAGGAAGACAGGCTGCTAAAAGAGGTGCTGAAGAAATAAGAATAGCCATTGCAAAGCATGGCTATGCCAATGTTGCATTTGTTACAGGCCTTAGCCAGGTAGAAACTCTCAGAAATCTTAGAACAGAAAATGTAGATTGGTCTAAAGTCAATATTTTCTTTTTAGATGAATATATTGGCATTCCAAAAGATCATAAGGCATCTTCTCTAAACTTCCTTAGAGAAAACTTCCTTTCATTCATCGATGAACCTTGCTCCATTCATCCAATAGATAGAGAAGAAGAAAATATTGAAGCAACCCTAGCTGAATTGAATAGCATTATGGCTACCCATCCTCTAGATGTTAGTTTCATTTGCATTGGTGAGAACGGACACCTTGCACTGAACGATCCTCCTGCTGATTTTGACACTAAGGACCCATATATTGTTGTTGAGCTAGAAAAGCGCTCAAGAAGACAGCAAGTTGGTGAAGGCTGGTTCAAAACCTTTGATGATGTTCCAGAAAAAGCCATCACAATGTCCATTAGGGAAATCATAAGCTCTAATCACATCATCTGCTCCTGTCCAGATCAAAGAAAAGCCAAAGCTGTAGCTATGTCTATCTTCGATGACCTCAATACAGCAAACCCATGTGCAATGCTCAGATACGGAAAGGATGTTGACCTCTTTTTAGATAGACAATCATCATGCTTAGTACTTCGTGATGGAAGATGTTAAAAAACTGCATCTTTCTCTGCACTTGATACAACATGAAAAAGCTCTTCAGTGAGTACAGATACTCTATGAAGAGCTTCTTCTGAGAGATGTGTGTATCTGTTGTTTATATCTGCAGATTTATGTCCAAGTACAAGCATCCTGTCTTCCTGTGATATAAGACTATCCCTACCTAGTGTTGAGAAAGTATGGCGCAGAGAGTGGAATGTAAGATTGCGCTCTTGCCTTAGGTTTTCATTAATTCCAATCTCACATAGGAGCCCATAGAAAGTATTTCTCAGCGTTGGTGCAGATATATATCCAATCTTCTGCTTGGATGGCATGCATACACCTCTTTTATCTGCATTTTTCCTAAGTTCTTCAGCAAGACTATTTGGAATCAGAACTGCTCTATCATAATTGCTCTTTGTTCCCTTTATGCCACTGTATAGAGCTATTGAATGCACGATATTGACTCTTGTCCATCCTTCGTAGGTTGATGATACAAGATCCTCTATATTAAGAGCCCTTATCTCTCCAGATCTCATTCCAGTACAGAGCCCAAGAACAATTGCAAGATAGTAAGATCTATGCATCGTATCTTTTTTGGAATTCAACAAAGAACATAGAGCTGAAACTTCTTCATTTGTAAGACATCCTCTTATTCTCTCTGTACGGCTTATCCTAATCATTCGCTTTGCTGGATTTTCTAGAATATAGCCAACTCTTTCAGCCTCCTTCAATGGCAACAAAAATGAATAAGCTATAATCTGCACAGAACCTGATGACAATCCTTTGTTGAATAGCATCTGTACAAGATTATCAAGAATCTTAGTTGTAACATTCTGAAGCCTTAAACCTTCCGGAAGGTGAGGAATTATATGCTTGTTAAGTGAATATGTCATATTCGTTGCATATTCACGTCCAATAGACTTTGCTTTATGGCTAGTCCTCATTGCTAGATATTCAGATTTATCATAATCCCAAAATTCAAGACAGTAGTCAGAGAACATCTTCATTTCGCTGCTGGCAAATATCAAACCGGAATCCAATGCCTTCTTTGCAATGATTACAGCCTCATCTCTTCTTTTTACAGAGTTAAAATCATTTATTCCAAGTCTCTGTTTCAGCACGTCTATTGATTTAGCAGTTCCTTGTCTCCCCGTATTTCTATCAAGATAACAGACATACCAATAGCTTCCCTTCTTTTTTTTTCTTTTATATAAATAAAATTCAGTTCTATGTGCCATAGTACATACCTCCACATAAAGTTTTTAATCTTTCTTATTTCAATAAATTTGCTTGCAAGTCGTATATATGAGATAGCAGACGCAACCTTTATCTTTATTTATTTCTTCACTTTTATGATAAAACAGCAACTTAAATGCATAAATATCAGCTTTTCTCGTCGAGGAAATAATGAAAAAGATTCTTTCAATTGCTCTCGTAGCTCTTCTTGCAGTATCTTCTGTATTTGCAGCAGATTTCTCAGGTTCAGCATCTATTAATTTCGGATATGATTTCGAATCAAAGGCTTGGGGTTTCGCTAACGAAAACTCAACAAAGATTGACATTAAGGCAGAGATCGCTTCTGGTTCAGCAGACAAGGCTGGCGAAGGTGAGATTTATGCAGGCATCAAGGCTGCTTTCGCAGTAGACTACAAGATTGCAAACTCAGGCGTAACAGCTTCTGTTTCTAAGAATTCTATCTCAGCAGCTTACATCACAAACGGCGAGTGGAAGGTTTCAATCCTCGGAGCAACAGGCCCATCAGACTTCGCAAAGTCTTACTACAAGGTTTCTAACAAGAACATAACATTCGCACCAGTAGCAGATAAGGCTCCTGGCTTCACAGTAGAATACGCTGGCTACAAGGCTTCCCTCGGTCTCGCAGGAAACACAGCAGCTAAGACAATTGACTGGTCAGCATCACTTGCAACACCTGCATACACACTCGCAGAGGGCCTCACAGCTAACTTCGCAGTAGCAGCAGCTGACAACACAGACATCGCAGCATCAGCAAATGTTGCATACGATGCAGATGTTGACGCATCTCTCGCAGCTGACTTCGGTTACTCAACAGCAGCTAAGGCACTCGATTTCGACGTAGCAGCAAAGGTAGTAGTTGCTCCAGTTACAGTTGACGCATACTACTGGTATGGCTCAAAGCTCCTTGCAGCACAGGTAGCAGCATCAGTTGACGCTCTTACAGTAACAGTTGGCGACAAGGACATCCTCAATGCTAACCCAATCACAGTAGCTGTAGAATACAAAGTATCAGACGCTCTCTCAGTTGAGGCTGATGGTTCTTACACAGTTGCTTCAAAGGCATGGTCAGTTGGCGCAGCAGCAGAATATGCAGCAGACGCTTACACAGCTAAGGCATCAGCAGAATATGCTTCAGCTAAGACTCTCGAAGTTGCAGCATCAGTTGAGTCAGCAGCAGTTATCCCTGGCGCAACACTCAAGCTCGCATATGCAGCAGACGACGTTCTCAACGAGAAGTACGGTGCTGTTAATGCATCTTGCAAAATCGCATTCTAATTTAGACTTTATCTTAGATATCGATAGGGCATCGCTTCGGCGGTGCCTTTTGTATTTAAGAACAATCCTCCAACTACACTAATTTCTTCACTTTATGTAAAAAAGCTTAAATCTGAATCATTATTTTCAACTAGGAAGTATTCAGCAATCGCTTCTTTTTCAGGATTTTACGGTATTCGTGCATAAATAAGTGATGTTTCGATAACCCTTTGATTGAACTATTATTCTTGATAATCCCGCGAATCAGATTCATATTATGGCCAATCAGGAATTTAATTCCGAATTAGCAAAAAAAGGAGAAAAGATAGATTACATCCGTAGAGCAATTGAAAAAAACTGGTCATGGCAACAAGAGAATCATTCAAGGCTATTTTTTTATAATAGGTACCAGACAGACTGGGAAATCCAGAATGCTCCTGGAGCTTTTTCTTGATTGTAAATATGT
>JAGBWX010000063.1 GCA_017629575.1 Spirochaetales bacterium
CCTTCTTTGACCTCAAATTCCATAATAGGCACATCGAACTCGTTTGTCTCGATATTCAGCAGAACTTTTAAGTCTTCCCATAGGTTAGCATCAGGGATGGCAAAGCAGTCATCTTGTCTAAACCAATGTTCTACTTTAGTAATTGGCACATCCATTGCCTCTGCTATAGCCTTGTTACTGAGTCCACTAGATGCTTTGTGTTTGCGTAAGCATTCGCACAATGCTTTGCAGTCTACAGGATTTTTTCTAACCACTACTGTCTGTGGAATGTCTACTTTGATGATTTCTGTTTTATCAGCAAGAACCACCTGACTTTTATCACCACCATTTCTTGCTGGAAGTGTAGGTGCAAGTCCATCTTGGTAGTATGCTCTCATTGCTTGTGAATTGTACCCTTTGCCGGAATTATCATATTGAATATATTTCTGCTTTGGCTCTTGGTTTAGTGTTTTTTTTAGGTAATACTTCTCGTCCACTTCATCTTCTAGCATATCCTTCAGTCTTAACTGAAGAGGGAAGCCTTCTGGAAACTTAAACAGTCCTGTGTCGATGTCTTTTCTAATGCTGATGATGAATACTCGCTCTCTGTTCTGTGGGATGCCAAAGTCTTTAGCATTTAACACCTTCCAATAGTTATTGTAGCCTGCAGCCTCAAGCATCTTCAGTACGATTTCAAACTGTATCTTGAACTTCTTGCCTGTTAGATTCTTTACATTCTCTGCGATAGCAACTTTAGGCTGTGTCTCTTCAATAATTCTTAAGGCATCAAAGAATAGTCCACTTCTTGTCTGTGTGCCGTCTGCATTGAACAGACCTTGCTGTTTACCTGCTAGTGAGATGTCTTGGCAAGGGAATCCGTATGTGATAAGGTCAATATCTTTTGGTAGAGCCTTCTCATCAATCTTTGTGATATCTCCTAGATTCATAGACTCATCTACATTATGTATTGCACAGTATGACTTTGTTGCATACTTGTCGATTTCAGAAAAGCCTACTAACTCGTAGTCAATTCCTAGATTATCAAGTGCTTTTTCAAACGCCCCTATGCCACTAAATAAACTTAATATCTTCATTTTCCACCTCTTATTTGCATCCAATTCTTTCTATTTCGTTGCCGTTGAAATACACTCGGTAATGTACTGCATCGCCACCGATAGTTCCAATCACATCCACCTGATTGTCGTGCGAATGTACTTCGTAAATGATTTCAATATAGTCTAATAATGCATCAATCGCTTTCGCTTCCATTTCACTTCTGTTCATTTCTTGCCTCCTGAAATTTCTTCTCTCTCTCTGCCCAAACTTCTATAGGCATCGTTACTAGCCATCCCTTACGATTCTTCCTATGGAATACCATCGGCACTTCGTCTTCCTTTGAGTCTCTAATTGCCTGCTCCATAGCTTCGTCTATGTTCAGTCTCTCAACTCTCTTGCACTCGATATGTACTCCTTCGATTCCTACAAGGTCTGCAAGTGATCCGTTTTCCTTGCCATTATATTGAGCAGTTCTCCTAGTGGAGAAGCCAAGCTCATTCAACTTGTGAACAAGCTCAAGCTCCCCCTTCTTTCCTTTCTGTTTTGAATTGATTGCCATTATTACCTCCATTTAATTCGCTTTTGAATCTTTCTTCTAATTCGAAAACGCTCTTTCCGTTACCCTTCATAGGTCTATCTGTTCTTGATTGCAATCCCTTTAATTTATCCCAATATCTCGGAAGGTGTTTGTAGATGTTCTTTAATTCCTTCAAGTTCTTGTTTGCACAACACCAACATGAGACTCTATCAAGTATCGAATAAAGTGGAATATCATTTTCGAGCCAGTCGAATCCTCTTGCGTGGCAATACTCTAAACAGTCAGCTTCTGTCATGCCCCATGTAGCGAGTGGAAAAACCTTGTTCCCTTTCCTTTCTTTTTCGAGTCTGTTAACTTCGTCTGCAGCAATTCCCACATATTCAACGCAACCTGCACAATGTTTTTCGATTGCTTTTAGTTTGTCTGTAGTTCCCCATCTGCATCTTCCACCACACCATGAATACCCATAATGGAAGCCATTTTTCCTGCCATTCACTGGCTTTTCGAACATTTTCCACTCAAAGTTATATTCTGGTTTTAATACGGTGTATGCGATGCCGTTTTCACGAAGCAATGGTATGACTTTTTCTGCAGTTTTATAGATTGCCTCGAACTCCATTCCAGTGTCATAAAAAACAACCTCATCAAGTGGCATTCCTTCCTTTATCAGCCTTAACACCATTGCCAAACTGTCTTTCCCAAAACTGCACGATGCAATATGTCTCATTGTTCTCTCCTTAGCTGATACACTGTTACTGTCTTGCCTGTGAATGAACACTTCTCTTTGCCTACAGGCTCTACGATACCTTTATCGCATAACTCTGTGAGTCTTGGTGCAG
>JAGBWX010000064.1 GCA_017629575.1 Spirochaetales bacterium
GCACTCAATAATTTATCGAAATTCATATTATCTGCCTCCTACTGTGATTTTCTTAACTCGAATCAATGGCTGGCCAACATCAGTTGGTACAGAACCTGATGATGAGCCACACATTCCCTGGCCTGTTAGCATATGCTTTCCAACCATGTCGATATCCATCAAAATCTCACTTCCCTTGCCGATTAGGGATGCACCTCTAACAGGTTCCGCAATCTTTCCGCCCCTAATCATATATGCTTCTGAAACTGCGAAATTGAATGCACCAGTTGCTGGGTTTACACTACCACCACCCATCTTAGCAGCATATATTCCAAGGTCTATTGATGAGATGATATCCTGATCTTCATCACTGCCAGGAGCAATGAATGTGTTAGTCATTCTGGATGTAGGAACAAAGCTATAGTCCTGGCGCCTTGAAGAGCCGGAGGATGGCATATTCATTCTTCTGCCGTTGAATTTATCGACCATATAGCGCTTCAGAACACCATTTTCAATGAGTACTTTGTGTTCAGCTGGAGTACCTTCATCATCTATGTTTATAGAACCCCATGCGTTGGCAATTGTACCATCATCTATTGCAGTAACCTTCTCATTAGCAATAACCTGTCCCAATTTGCCTGAGAACTGGCTATTGCCATAGGCTACAGAGCTTGCCTCCAAGCTGTGTCCACAGGATTCATGGAAAATAACGCCACCAAATCCATTTTCAATTGCAACTGGATAGACACCAGCCTTGCAATAATCAGCAGAAAGGTTAACAAGAGCATGTCTTGCAGCCTCTTCTCCGATTGATGAAGGAGAGATCAAATCAAAGAGTTCGAGACCCATTCTTCTTCCTGGATTTGAAGAGCCAACCTGGCTCTCTCTGCCGTCTGATGCTACCGCAGTTACAGAGAGTCTTGTCCTAATCTGTCTATCTGAAGTCAAAAGACCATCAGAGTTTGCAACAAGTATTTTTCTATCAACATCAAGCAAGATGCCACTAGCCTGAGAAATCTTATCGCTCTTTGCCTTAGCTGCGCTTAGTGCCTCTCTTACAATATCCCTCTTTTCAAGGATGCTTCTTGAAGATGGAACAATCTTGATCGGATGAATATCGGTAAAGATTCTTTCTGTGAGAGAGAACTCAGGTGCAATTCTACTTCCATCAGAGATTGAATGGGCGGCATCGTATGCACATCTGAGAATTCCACTTTCTGTTAAATCGTTAGTTGATGCATGGGCGCTTCTCAAGCCCAGATACACTCTGATTCCAACTCCCCTGATTTTTCTATCAACAAGCGAGTCAAAGCGTGAATCAATCATATTGAGCACATTATTCTGACTCTCTTCTGCAAAGAGCTCTGCGTAATCAGCACCTGTGGAAAGGGCTGCATCCAAAGCTCTTTTGATTAAAGATTCATTTAAGATCATATTTGTCTCCCACAAAGATTATACATGAAAACTAAAAAGGCCTGCCAAATGGCAAGCCAAATAATCAGTACTCTGGTTTATCAAGATGTCTATCGATTGATGGACATATGATTTTTGTATCATCTGGATTTATTTTATCGCTCTCGATGATCAAATCACCGATGCTATCTGCCTTGATCACTCCACTCTTTGGATTGATGATGCTGTCGACTCTACCACAGATTTCAGCATCCAGCTCGGAGTATTCAAATGCCAAAGTTGTATTAGTCAGCTTGCAGTTCTTCATGACAAGGTTCTTTACATAGCAAAGTCCCTGCAAACTTTCGATTCTACAGTTGATCAATGTAAGGTTCTCTGCATTCCAACCCAGATACTCGCCACCTATGAATGAGTCATATACAGTTACATTCTTACTATTCCAAAATGCATCCTTCGTCTTGAGGCAGGAGTTTCTGATTGTGACATTCTCAACGCCATCGAAAGAGTACTGTCCCACGAGCTCCAAATTATCGACCTCGATATTTTTTGAGTTCATGGCAAAGTAATCGCCTTTCACAAATACATCCTTTAGCTTTACATTCTCGCAGAACCAGAGAGTCTCTGGGCCTTCGAAGAATGATACATTGGCAAAATCGAGATTATTGCTTCTTCTGATAGTCTTTGGCGCATTGATGATAGTATCTTTAATTACAATATCCTTGCAGTACCAGATGGCAGCCCTGCACATTTTATCCATCAAGCATGAGTTAAGCTCAATCTTGTCTGAGTACCAAATTGGATATTTCCATTTGAATTGAGAATTTGAGATTGTGATATCGTTGCATTCCTTTACTGGTGATTCACCATCTTCAAATACAGAATACTCTACAAATAGATTCTTTCTCTGAAAGAGTGCTCTTTCCCCTGCAAACCTTTGATTAGATAACTTTTCCTTTTCCATAATCTTTTGATACCTCAAAGTTTACATTTGTTCAACAGAACATGTTTATAGGGTTTATTCGTACATGCTAGGCTTTGATACACCATCTCGAACCAAAATGCGTCCGGAGGAGATGACAAATCTAATTCTATCGCCATCTCTGATTACGATATCTGCATCCATGCCTTTTTCAAGCTTGCCCTTCTTTGAGAATGCCATATGGCGAGCAGGATTTTCTGTGACAGTCTTATAGGCCACTGTTCTATCAAGACCGAGATCAATCATCTTTTTCACATAGACATCAAGCTCAGATATAGAGCCAGCGCCCATTCCAATTACAGCGCTTCTATCTGCATTCCACTTAGGAAAGGATCCATTTGAGTCTGTGGAAAGAGTTACCAAATCCTCATTCAGCTCCAAGAGCTCCATGGCTTTCTTATCTGTATCGGAGTGGCATGTAAGGTCTACATGGCCACCTAGATTCATCCACATTCTACACTGGTCCATGTGCCCTTCCATATGGGTTGGATAGAAGTGCTTTATAGGAATTATCGTAGCTTCCTTGATTTCAAAGAGCTGCTCTATTCCACGAGGATCTGCGCCAACATGGATATGAACAATGCCACACTTGTTGCTCATAAGAGAGGCAAGTCTTGCTTTTGATGCAAGATTGAGTATCTCCTTTGTCTCTGGAAATGAGCATCTGTGGTCAGATATTGCTGTCTTGACGCCTATTACCTCATCAATCCAAATAATGTCATCTGCAACATCACCAGTCAGTGTCACTGTTGGGATTTGGTATGAGCCTGTCAAACAATATGCAGATAGGCCCCATTCCCTATATCCACGCACCTTCGATACCAAGTCTCTGACAGTTCTTGTATATCCATCGGTTCCCAGCAAGCCAACTACAGTCGTAACGCCAGCTTCTGCTATCTTTCTCTCAGAAAGAGGCGGAACTCTAGATAGCATGCCAGCTTCGCCACCGCCACCTATTGCGTGGACGTGGCCATCGATAAAGCCAGGATGGACGATCTCGCCCTCGGCATCGATTTCTTCCAAATTGGGAATCGACAGGTCTATTTTCTCGTCAATCAATTCAATTGAATTTCCCGCTATCAAGATATCCTTGATGCCCATATCATAAGGTGAATAGAGTTTGGCGTTTTTTATCAGAAGCATAAGAATATATTGATGCAATAAGCTATGGAAGTGAAGTGTTATTTATCTTAATATTTTCGTATGGCAAGAAAGACAACCTCAATATTCTCAAAGCTGCTTATAAAATTCCTAATGGTTATGTCAATTCCACTTCTTGTCTTGCTAATAACATATCTCTACTACTCAGAAAGCCATATCACAAACATCATCAGAAGCCAAGCAGAGAACTCTCTTGATGATGATGTTAACAAAATAGATGCACTTTTCCAGGAATACAAGCAAAGGATTCTATCTATTGCTACAGATATAAAAATCATTGAAATTCTCAAGAATGATAAAATTGATGCCGAAACATCGAAGTATGCATATACAACCCTCTTCGCCCAAATTGGAAGCGGTCAATATAATGCACAGTGCCATTTAATATCCGCATCAGGAAAGGTACGCCTTTCCACTCATATATTCCCTCCAGAATATGACATTAGAATAAATAACAATGAATGGGACAGCCACATCCTGAATATAGACTCTAAGGGGTTTTCATTGTCTCCTGTCATTTCGATTGAAAATCATAGAACGACAGAAAGTGGCAAGTTGATCATCATCAGCTTCATCAAGCAAATCAAGGATGAAGATGGTACCATCGTTGGTTATGCAATCATCGATTTGTATTCGGATATCATTGCAGAATTTATAAATCATGCGACAGTGCTCAACGAAGAGCTCTTGATTGACTACTCCAGATACTACGCAGTTTCGCTTCTTCATCCAACCATTCATGGCTCACTTATTAATTTTAATTTTAATAATGAGAATCTAATCATTATAGAGAAGGAAATTCCAAATACAGAATTTGCAATTAAAATTTATGCAGATGCCAGTCCATATAAAACAAGCTTAGCAAGTTCAATGCTTCTGTTTCTCTGTGCAATCATCATTGGCTCTATTGGTGCTGTAATTGTTTCTCTTGTGTTTACTCAATCAATTACAAACAGATTCAAGGCACTGACAGAATCAATGAAGTCTGTTGAAAGCGGAACCTTGCCAATCATGCTGAATGACAACTCTGGAATAGAGGAGTTCGATCAGCTATCTCTTTCCTTCAACATGATGATCCTGCAGCTCAACGAGCTCATGGAACTCACAAGAGAAGAGGAGGCAAAATTGGCTGAGGCAGAAAGAAAAGAACTTGAAAGCCAGCTCAATCCTCACTTTTTATTCAATACCCTGAATACAATCAAAGCCCTTGCTAGACTAAATGGACAGGATGAGATATACACAATTTCAATCAAGCTGGGAAAACTCTTAAGGGCTAGTCTCAATAGAAAAGAGAGTGAATGCACTCTCCGTGAGAGTTTAGAGCTTGCAGAGGGTTATCTTACAATCCAGAAGATTAGATTCAAGGATAAGATCAACTATGAAATAGTCGCAGATGAATCCATCTTAGATGTGATGACGCCTCGCCTAATTATCCAGCCACTTGTTGAAAATGCGATAATCCATGGACTTGAACCGATGACAGAGCCAGGCCTTGTTAAGATAAGCATTAAGGATTTAGACACTCATATTTTAATATCCATACAGGATAATGGTGTTGGTTTCGATACTTCAGAGCTCAGCAAGAATCCAGATTCATTTTTAGATGGACAGCATGTTGGACTCTATAACGTCTACAGAAGATTGCAGCTAAAATATTCGAACAATCTATATTTCAAACTCAAAAGTGCACATAATGAAGGAACATGTATAGAAATTAAGCTTCCCAAGGGAGATAGCACATGGCACAATACACTGCAGTAATAGTAGAAGATGAGATAATCACACTAAATGAGCTACTCCTTACTATACCATGGGAAGCATTGTCCCTAAAGATTACTGGCACAGCCATGAATGGCATTGAGGGAGAGGATGTAATCAAAAAGGAAGCTCCAGATATTGTAATCACAGATATTAAGCTGCCAGGCCAAGATGGTTTGGAGATGCTTTCAAAGTGTCCAATTGACTACGCTATAATCGTATCTGGTCATACAGACTTTGCTTATGCAAAGCGTGCAATCAAGCTAGGCGTAGTTAACTACCTAGAAAAGCCAGTAGACGATGATGAGCTTATCGATACATTGAAATTAATCGTATCTAAGTTGAGGGAAGAGAGCTCCTCAATTAAAAAATCCAAGCTCAACAAAGGCCTTGAAATAATCAGCCTTCCTGATGAAGTTAACAATCATTCCATCAACCTTGCAATCTCATATATAAAGGAACACTACAAAGAATCCTTTGGTCTTCAAGATATAGCAGAGTACGCAAATATAAGCGAAAACCATCTTTCTTCACTCTTTAGAGATGTTGCAGGAATCAATTTCTTGCATTATCTCAATGGATATAGAATCAATAAATCTGCAGAAATTCTTAAGACAACAACCCTGAACATCAGTGAGATTGCTGAACTTTGTGGTTTCCCAACACCTTCATATTTCACTAAGATTTTCAGAAAATATGCAGGCATGACACCTACTCAATACCGCGACTCAATATTCTCCCAAAATTAATAGCCTCTATTGGTTGGACAATCCGTTAATTGCTATCTCAAGTCTTATTACTGCCTTCTCTGGATCAAGACCAAGAAGCATGACCTCCTTGATCAATGTTTCAATAGTATTCTTTATTTCTATGGCACCAGGGCCTGAATATACAAATTCGGAATTATCAAGCTCCTCGATAAATACGCTTGAATATGGGATACCATATGATTCAAGGTTCTCGACAATCGATTTCTGAGGAGAGACCTTATAAGCTCTAGTCAGATATGACTCTGCGTTATCCGAAAGATAACCAATAAAAGACCAAGCCCCATCCTTTTTTTCGTCAGAAGACTCTCTGTTAACACACCAATAATGGCAGTACTTGGCAGCAGCCACTTCGTTTCCACCCTCGAAAACAGGGAATGGAACAATCATCCAATCATCTTTTTCATAAAGCTCAGGATATGAAAACTCCATCCATTGAATATGGTAAAGGCCAGAGAGCATCATTGCTGCCTCATCATTTAAAAAGGATTTACGTGCATTGATGTATGTAGGAGAACCAAGGTTCTTATGCAGAGGCCCCCATTCTTGCATAAAGGTAAAAGCTTTTATCCAGGCCTCTTCATTAGTAAGTTCTAGATTTCCATCAGCGTTGTATATCGATCCGCCAAGCTGCTGGACCATCGGAACGAAGAATGTTAGGTATTGAGGATATCTGAAATCAAATCCGCGTTCTACAAGAATACCATCCTCTCTAACGACAAGCTTTTCAGATATTTCCACAACATCTTCCCAACTCTTTGGATAATCTGTCTCGGGATCAAGCCCCGCTTCTCTAAACTTTTCTTTATTTATATAAAGACACCAGTTTGTGAATTCCATAGGGATGCCGTATACAACACCATATTTCATCACACCAGAGAGAGCGCCTTCAATATAGTCATCTTGTACTTCTAAAAATGATGAATAGCCAAGCGCTTCGCAATTGATTGCATTGATATATCCTTTTTCAAGAATTGAGCTGATATAGTCCTGCTGAATATTGAACACATCTGGGCCTCTGCCTGCAGATAAAGCATTAGGCAAGATATGAATAAGTTCAGCTGAAGAGTAGATAGTCATATTTACTTTTACTTCTGGATTCTTTCTTTCAAACTCTTGGATTAGCTCTGCTTCAAGTTCATTCCGTGCAGGATCTAGATATGTCCAATATTCAATTGATATAGTAACTAAATCCTCATCTACAAAAGAATTGGACTTGATATAAACAAAAATAGCCCCGATTAACATCAGGGCTATCGCTAAACCTATTGAAAGAAAGGTTATCTTCTTCATATCAACCCTTTCTTGACTCATAAACGGCGGCGCCGCCAAGGAAGTATCTAGAAAGAGAGAAGAAGAGTACGAACATTGGAATAGATGCAAGAAGAGCAACAGCCATCATTGCGCCTTCGTCTGTAAGCTTTTCTTCAGAGAACTTTGTGATGTACTGAGGAATAGTCTTCATCTTTTCCTGCTGTGCAACAAGGAGAGGCCAAAGGAGGTTATCCCACTGGTTTCTGAAGGAAAGGATGGAGAGGGTTGCAATAACTGGTGTAGAGTTTGGAAGAACAATTCTTGCATAGATATTGAACTCACCAAGACCATCTACTCTAGCAGCATCAAGGTATTCAGATGGGAATGTCAAAAGATACTGTCTCATCTGGAATACGCCAAATGCTGAAACGAGGAATGGAACAATCATGCCTGGATAAGTGTTGATCATGCCAAACTTCTGAGTAACCATGTAAAGCGGAATCATAATCGCCTCAAATGGAATCATCATAGTAGCCATGATTGAGATGAATACAAGATTTCTGCCCTTGAACTTGAACTTCGCAAGACCGTAGCCACAAAGGGAGGCAAGGAGAACTGTAGTCACTGAACAAGACAAGGCAACAACAAGAGAGTTGAAGAGGTTCTTAAAGAAGATGTTGTTGTTATTGTTACCTCTGATTGCCTTGATGAAGTTAGTGGCGAATGTTCTATCTGCTCTAGTGAAGTATTCCTTTGATGGAATCCAATCAAATGGCATAGCAAGAATCTGCTTTGCATCCATGAAGGAAGCAACAAACATGAATAAAATTGGAACAAGAACAAAAGCCAAAAGAATCAGAAGGAATGCCCAAATAAGGATTTCTGAAATTGTGATTTTTCCAACAAACTTATTCATATCGTCCTCCCTTAATACTCAACGTCCTCTGCAGACTTAGTTGTTGCAAGCTGCAGATATGCTAATCCAAGCATGATAAAGAAGAGAACAATTGACATAGCACAGGCTCTGCCGAGTCTACCATTACGAATACCTGTAAAGTAAATGTTCATTGTGATTACGTCGATAGGCTTTCTTGCAGCTCCACCCTGATGGAACATGTACTGAGTTGAGAATGTCTTCAAGCACTGGAGCATGGCCATGATTGAAACCATAACTGTTGTTGGCTTTAAGAGAGGAAGAGTAATTCTCCAGAAACACTTCCATCTTGAAGCGCCATCAACTGTTGCTGCTTCATAAATTGTTGGAGGAATAGAGGCAAGACCTGTAATAAAGAGAATTACGAAGTAACCAATATATTTCCAGAAGTATACCAACATCGTTGATATCTGAAGCATTACAGAATCAACAAGCCAGTTGTAGTCAACGCCGCTTGTTCCCATGATTGTATTTGAGAACTGGTTAACGAGACCTCTTGGATCGAAAAGAATCATCCAAATAGCTGCTGCTACAACAGAAGAGAGAACTGCTGGTGTATAGTAAGCAAGCTGGAAGAAGCCCCTCTGCTTATCCTTTCTCAGCTGCATCAAGAATACTGCAACGATGAGAGAGATAACAATCATTGGGACGAATGTTCCAAGCGTGAATGTCAGGGTAGCTCTAACAGAGTTTGATAAAGCGAAGCCTCCATTATCTTTTGTAAAGATATAAACGTAGTTTTCAAAACCTACGAAATCCCAGGTTCTGTCGATGGCTTTTCTATTTGTCAAACTTGTAACAAAAGCATAAAAGATTGGATAGAAAGCAAATATTGCAAAGAATACAATACATGGAACTGTGAATAAAAAGCCCCACTTTGCCTGCTTTCTCTCAATGCTATATACCTTGTGCTTTGGTAAAGAGTCTTTCTTCCTGACCATGCTGATATACTCCTTGAATTAAAATTTGGGGGAGATAGTGTCTCCCCCAAAATATAGAAGACTAAAGATTAACCTTCGTCTACGAGTTCCTGTACGGAAGCCTTAAGAGCTTCGTAAGCAGCTTCTGGAGCTACGCCATTGAGCATTACGTCAAGAACTGCTGTGCCAAGGAGGCTGTTGATCTCAGAAGAGTTGTCTGAGTAGTAAACAATGTGACCGCGTGAGAAGTCAAGCTTGAATACGTCTGAGTATGGCATGTTCTTATATGTGTCAGACTCGAGGAGAGCGTTTGTAGGCTGGATGATGTTAACCTTTTCGAGGTATTCTTCACCGTGTGAGAGCATGTAAGAGATGAGTTCCCATGCTGCCTTCTGTGTTGCATCGTCAGCGTCAGCATTTACCATGTAGTAGTGGCCATAGTAGCAAGCTGCTCTGTCCTGTACTGCATCTTCGAATACTGGGAATGGTACAACCATCCACTCGCCTGAGTTGTAGAAGTCTGGGTTGTCAGCGAGGATTCTTGCTTCCTGGTAGAGACCTGTGAGACACATACCGATGTCGTTGTTGTCCTTATTGAAAGCTGATCTTGCCTTGCCGTATGTTGATGAGCCGAGGTTCTTGCCGTTAGGTCCGAATTCCTGGAGGAATGAGAGAACCTTTACCCAAGCGTCCTTGCCTACGATAGCTTCAGCACCGTCTTCTGAGAAGAGTGCGCCACCGAGCTGCTCAACCATTGGAACCATCCATTCAAGGTAGTAACCGTATCTGAAGTCGAAGCCTCTTCTTGTGATGATGTCGCCTTCCTTGATAACGATCTTTTCAGAAAGAGCCATGATGTCTTCCCATGTCTTTGGGTAGTCAACTTCTGGATCAAGACCTGCATCTCTGAAAACCTTCTTGTTCATGAATACTGACCAGTTTGTGAGCTCGAGAGGGAGACCATAGATGTCGCCTTCGAAGTATACTGGATCCATCATGCCATCAGCATATGCTGC
>JAGBWX010000065.1 GCA_017629575.1 Spirochaetales bacterium
TCGCTTGCAATCCTTTCCTCTTCAGCAAGTCTTTCAGCTTCGAGAACATTGAATCTAGTCTCTACCTTCTTTCCGCTTTCAGGAAGGGAAATAGAGTCTCTTGAATCCTTGATTGTGTAGCTCTTGCAAGAGAAGAGGGCAATGAGAGAGATGAGGATGAGTGCCAGTCTCAGTTTTTTCATATCTTGAGTTTTTCTCCATATGTCTTGATTTCGCCATCAAGATAGCTGTCTTTGTTGAAGTGAGGGGTCTTTCCATCTCCGCTGAATCTTGGGATTACGTGGATGTGGAGATGAGGAACTTCCTGACCTGATGCAGGGGAGTTATTAATCATTATATTAGTGCCTTCTGCAGAAAGCTCCTTGCGCATCTTCTCATCCAGCATTCTTGCTACTTCCATCATGTGGTCTAGAACATCCTTGTCGATCTTGGTGAATGTGTCTGCACTGTCGTTGGAGATTACGAGGGCATGACCCTTTGAAACAGGGGCAATGTCGAGAATTGCGAAGCACTTATCGTCGCTATAAAGCTTGACTGATGGAATCTCTCCATCTCTGATTTTTTCAAAAATTGTTGCCATAAATGAATGTTACCATCATGTCATTAAGTTTAAAAGAGCAACTATTTGGCAATAAGGTTCAAATTCTTTTAAATTACATGACTTCAATTTGTAAAACAGCGTCTTTCTTCTGTTATTTTCAGACAACTCGATATTATGTAACTCAATAAATGCTAATTAAATACTTGAACAAAAGCCAAAAAATAGAATAGTATGCTAAACGGTGACATTTGGCCACTTTAAAAAAACGAAATAAATCAGGTTTTACTGATAATCATAAAATAAGAGGAAAAGAAAATTATGCCACATGATCTTCTAGGTATGAGAAATATCGGTATCAGTGCTCATATTGACTCCGGTAAGACAACCCTTTCAGAGCGTATCCTTTACTTTAGCGGTAAGATTCATGCATTCCACGATGTACGTGGTAAGGATGGAGTTGGCGCAACAATGGACTCCATGGAGCTCGAAAGAGAGAGAGGCATCACAATTGCTTCTGCTGCAACTAACGTTGAATGGAAAGGTCATCCAATCAATATTATCGATACTCCTGGACACGTAGACTTCACTGTTGAAGTAGAAAGATCACTCCGTGTTCTTGACGGTGCAATCCTCGTTCTCTGTTCTGTTGGTGGCGTACAGTCACAGTCAATCACTGTTGATAGACAGATGAAGAGATATCGTGTTCCAAGAATCGCATTCGTTAACAAGTGTGATAGAACAGGTGCAAACCCATACAGAGTTAAGGACCAGCTCATTGAAAAGCTCGGCCTCAATGCTGTACTTATGGAAATCCCAATCGGTCTTGAAGACAAGCTTCAGGGCGTTGTTGACCTCATTGAAATGAAGGCTCTTTATTTCGATGCAGGTGCATCAGGCGATGATGTAAGAGAAGCAGAAATCCCAGCAGAGCTCCTTGACGAAGCAATTGCAAAGAGAGAAGAACTTCTTGATACAGTTTCAATGTGTTCTGGCAACGACGAACTCATGGAAGCACTTCTTGAAGATCCAGAATCAATCTCAAAGGACCTCATCAAGGAATGTATCAGAAGAGCAACAATCGCTCTCGAGCTCGTTCCTGTATTCATGGGTTCTGCATATAAGAACAAGGGTATCCAGCCACTTCTTGATGGTGTTGTATCATACCTTCCAAACCCAACAGAAGTTGAGAACATTGCTCTCGACCTCGATGACAAGGAAAAGGAAATCGTTCTTAAGTCAGACGACAATGAGAAGCCAGTTATCCTCGCATTCAAGCTTGAGGATGGACAGTATGGCCAGCTCACATACATCAGAGTTTACCAGGGTAAGATCAAGAAGGGTGACACACTCTTCAACATCAGAACAAGAAAGAAGTTCAACGTTGGTAGACTTGTTAAGATGCACGCATCAACAATGGAAGACGTTACAGAGTGTGGATGTGGCGAAATCGCAGCTCTCTTCGGTATCGACTGTGCATCAGGTGATACATTCTGTGATCCAAGCCTCAACTACTCAATGACATCAATGTTCGTTCCAAACCCAGTTATCTCACTCGCTATCAAGCCAGTTGATAAGAAGGCTGCAGATAACATGGCTAAGGCTCTCAACAGATTCACAAAGGAAGACCCAACATTCCAGACATATGTTGACCCAGAGTCTAACCAGACAATCATCAAGGGTATGGGTGAGCTTCACCTCGACGTTTACATCGAGAGAATGAAGAGAGAGTACAAGGCTGAAGTAGAAGTAGGTAAGCCAGAGGTTGCATACAGAGAAGCTATTTCTCAGAGAGCAGACTTCAACTTCACACACAAGAAGCAGACAGGTGGTTCAGGTCAGTATGCACGTGTTGCAGGTTACATCGAGCCAACAGTTGCAGTTTCTGAAGACGAGCCAGCAAAGGACTACGAGTTCATCGATGAAGTAAAGGGCGGTGCAATCCCAACTGAATACATCCCATCATGTGACAAGGGCTTCCAGGCTGCTCTCAAGAAGGGTACTCAGATCGGCTTCCCAGTTATCGGCGTAAGATGTGTTGTTAACGATGGTGCATGGCACCCAGTTGACTCATCAGATATGGCATTCCAGACTGCAGCTCTTGGTGCATTCAGAGATGCATACGACAGAGCTAAGCCAGTAATCCTCGAGCCAGTTATGAAGGTTGAGGTTGAGGGTCCAGCAGAGTTCCAGGGTAACATCTTCGGTTCTATCAACCAGAGAAGAGGTCTCATCATCTCTTCAACAGAGAACAACAACTCTTGTGTTGTAGTAGCGGAAGTTCCACTCTCAGAAATGTTCGGTTACTCAACAGTTCTCAGATCTCTTACACAGGGTAAGGCAGAATTCTCAATGGAAGTTGCTAAGTACGGCAGAGTTCCACAGTCTGTTTCTGACGAGCTCAAGAAGGCATACGAAGAAAAGAAGAAGAAGGAAGCTGGCAAATAAGCAGCACCCCTTATAAGGATAAGATAAGCGGTACTCTGTATCGCTTATTTTTCCATTAAGGAAAAACTTATTCAAAAGTACTTTTGAGTCTCCAATAGACTAAAAAAGTAGAAAAATAAGCAAATATTTCTTTATTTCGTATTATTGCATTGATATAATTTAACAAACAAACTATAGGAGGCAATCCGATGGACATTCAGCAGCTTAATTCAATGAGCCCTCTTCGCGTATTCGAGGAATCAATCAACGGTGGATTGGGCAAGGGAAATCTTGGAGTTATCGTATCCAAGCATGGCGTTGGAAAGACCGCATGTCTCGTACATCTCGCTACAGATAAGCTCTTCAAGAGTGAGAACGTTATCCACGTTTCTTTCTCAGGTAATGTTGAGCATGTTATAAACTGGTATAAGGAAGTTTTCAGAGAAATCGCAGCTATTCAGTCACTTGATGATGCAGCTATGGTTTACAACTCAATTCTCGCAAATCGTGTTGTAATGAACTTCTCTCAGGAACAGGTTCCAATCACAAAGGTTCTCGCATCTCTCGAATCACTCATCAGCCAGGGTTCATTCAAGGCTGACACAATCCTCTTTGACGGATTCAAGCTCACAGTAGCTTCAGAAGAAGACATCCAGAAGATTAAGGCATTCGCAGAAAAGATGCAGCTTGAGATTTGGTTCGCAGTATCACCTGTAAGACCTGACGTTGTTTATGACGACTACGGTGTACCAAACACTCTCGAAAAGTACTTCGATCAGATCGACGTTCTTGTTGCTCTCAAGTATGACGACAAGGAAGACAAGGTTATGATGACTGTTGTTAGAGCTCATGGCGAAAACGTTCCAAAGCCAGCTAAGGTCGCTCTTGATCCAAGAACAATGCTTATTGCACATAACTAAGAAAAATAGGAGGCTTATGCCTCCTTTTTTTCCTTCTTGAATATTGCATATCTCGCCACTGCCCATTAGAGCAGTGGCTCTGCTTTAATTATTGAGTAGCAAAATTACTTCAGCCTTTATGGCTTCTCCCTTGCCAAGGGCATCGAGGCCTTCATTTGTCTTAGCCTTTACAGAAACTCTATCTACATCGATTTTGCATAGCTCAGCTATGCTTTCTCTAATCTGGTTCTTGTAAGGTAGAAGCTTGAAGCCTTCAAGTGTGATTACTGCATCGATATTAACAAACTCAGGGTTTGTAATCTTTAATATCTCACCTAAGAGAAGCTTAGAGTCTATGTCTTTATATTTCTTATCTTCTGGTGGGAAGAACGTTCCGATGTCACCCTTTGAAAGGGCACCAAGAATTGCATCGATGAGGGCATGGATAAGAACGTCTCCATCTGAGTGTGCTACTGCACCTTTTGTGTGAGGTAGAAGAACACCTCCTACAAAGAGTTTTCTGCCTTCTTCTAGGCGATGGATGTCATTGCCGAAGCCAACTCTCATCAATCACTCTCCTTCATAAGCTCGCGCATTCTTCTAACAGCCTCTGCCGAATGTCTTCCCTTTGCTCTTGCATCAAGATATTCGTCAATCTGCTTCTCTGCATCTGGAATGTCCTTGAAGTAAGTAATCTTCTTGTTTGACTCGTCACCCTGAACGGCAGAGCATGGATAGCCTGCTGTTGTAAGAACTTCAATGTCATCGGCAAAGTCATCATCTTCAGATACTCTTTCATAAGAATCCAAGATCCATTCAGCTCTGAAGATCTGTGGTGTCTGAACCCTTACCATTCCTGTTCGATCAACATTTTCTGAGATGGTTCCATCACTGCCAAGTCTCTTTACTGCATCTGTAACTCTCATTGCAGGTACGGCAGCACCACTGACAGATGCTGTTGCAAGAGTTCTGATGATCATCTCTGGTGTTACATATGGTCTAGCACCATCATGAATGGCGATATACTCAAAGCCAAAAGGAAGATTCTTCAGCGCATCCAAAGCTTTTTTAACAGACTCGGTACGGCTTTTTCCGCCTTCAACAATCAAGAATGGAAGGCCATTGATGCTAGCCAAATCCTCAAGTGCAACCGCTGTTTCATCCTCGCAGCCATTTGGACAGGTTACGATGATTGCTCTCAAAGATGGGATTTCTAAAAAAGGTTCTGTTGCTCTATATAGAATTGTGTGGCCATCGATTGAGAGATATTCCTTCTTTACTTTTTCATCTCTGCCTTTATTGAATCTCTCAGATGCGCCAGCAGCTGTAATGATTGCTGCAAATGGTGGTATATTCATTATTCTTTCCTGTCAGTATTCAAGTTTTAAGAAGATTTCCTTTCTAGTATCTTCCCTTCCTATTCCTAGCACAGAAGAGCTTTCATCTACAAGCATTGATAGTGCAGAGTCGTAAAGTTTACGCTCAAGAGCAGGCAATTGCTTGACCTTTGAGCGTCTATAGAGACTGTTTACAATCTGTGCGATGGATTCCAAAGTTCCTTCCTTCAAAAGCTGTTGATTCTCCAGAAGCCTTGTTTTCCAATCTGTTGAAGATACTTTGATTTCCTTAGATAGCGATTGCAGAGCTTTATTGACCTCATCCTTCGAAGCGAGATGTCTAAGACCTAGATTTGAGGCATTGTCAGAAGGCAAGAGAACATCCATATCGGATTCAGTGAGCCTGATTCTAAAGTATTCTCTGTCTTTTCTTATTTCCAAACATTGGATGACACCCACTCCCTGAGTGGGATAAACAACAATATCTCCAACATTAAATTTAATAGATAACTCTGTACTATCCATATATTTATTTTATCAGAAACTCTAAATTTGGGCACTAAATATTCTCATTTTTTTTTGGATTAAAACTCTGTAAAGTGTCTATTTTATATCCTTTAACACTACATGGCTTTTAGATATAATCAGTACTATGAACAGTGATATTAGAAAGACAGGTGTGCTTCTTCACATTACTAGCCTTCCAAGTGAATATGGCGTAGGCGACCTTGGTGACGAAGCTTATAGATTTGTAGATTCTCTCGAAAAGAATAAAGTATCTCTTTGGCAGATTCTTCCAACCGGTCCAACCGGTTTTGGCGATAGCCCATATTCAGCTCGCTCTGCATTTGCAGGCAATGAACTCTTCATCTCTCCAAGAAAGCTCTATCTTGAGGGGCTTTTAGATATTGATGATATTCTTGTAAAGGCAAAAGAGAGCGAAAGAGTTGACTATGGTCAGGCAAGAAGCATTAAGATGCCACTCTTAATCAAGGCAGCAGAAGCTTTCTTGGCTCTTCCAAAGGAAGATCAGAAGGAATATAAGAAGTTTAGAAAGGACAATGCTTGGTGGATTGAGGACTATGCACTCTTCCAGTCTCTCTGTGATAAGTTCAATGACTCTAGATGGTATCTTTCATGGCCTGAGGAACTTAGAGTAAGAAATGAAGCTGCCCTTAAAAAGGCATTCAAGAGCGAGAAGAAGAGCGTTGATATCTACACAGTTCTTCAGTACTTCTTCTATTCTCAGTGGGCAGAGCTCAAAAGCTATGCAAACGAGCACTCTGTTGAAATTATTGGAGACATCCCAATCTTTGTTGCTGCAGACTCCGCAGATGCTTGGTCCAATCCTGTGCTTCTCCAGATTGATGAGAATGGTCAGCAGGAAGCAAGCTCAGGAGTACCACCAGATGCATTCAGTGCAACTGGCCAGCTTTGGGGCAATCCTCTCTATAGATGGGAAGAGCACAAGAAGACCAACTTCGATTGGTGGAAGAAGAGAGTCAACTCATGTCTCACACTCTGCAACTATATTAGAATTGACCACTTCAGAGGCTTTGAAGCTTATTGGGAAGTTCCACAGGGTGAGGAGACAGCTCTCAACGGCAAGTGGGTTCCAGGACCTGGTCAGGATTTTTTCGATGCAATCATCGAGGAGCTTGGCAGCGACCTTCCAATCATTGCTGAGGACTTAGGCGTAATTACACCTGAGGTTGAGAAACTCAGAGATGACAATAATCTTCCAGGAATGAAGATTCTTCAGTTTGCATTTGCATTTAATGATGATGGCTCATTCGATACAACAAATGCATACCTTCCTCATAACATCATCAAGAATTGTGTTGCATATACAGGCACACATGACAACAATACAACAGTTGGCTGGTACAATGAGCTTGATGACAGAAGCAAGGACTACATTAGACGCTATTTTGAATGCGGCGATAGTGAAGTTGTTTGGAGAATCATCAGAGTCCTGATGATGAGCAATGCAATGTGGGTAATCTTCCCAATGCAGGATATTCTTTCACTTGGCGCAGATGCAAGAATGAATGTTCCTTCAACTTGCGGCAGTTCAAACTGGTCTTGGAAGATGAAAAAGGAAGATATCGACTCCCCATCATTTGGCGGAATCAAATACTATTCTGAGCTCTATGGAAGAGCTCCTGAGAAGGTATGAACATAGTACTTTTCAAAGAAGGGGAGGCATTTCTCCCAAAGAAGGATGAGAGGGCAGAGCACCTGAGGAAGGTGCTCCATCTCAAAGAAGGTGACTCATTCAAGGCTGGAATCATCAATGGTCCTCAGGGCCTTGCGAGGATTGAGACCATGGATGACAATGGAGTCTTCCTCTCCTTTGATTTCTCAGAGGAGATGAAGAAGCTTTATCCTCTGACAATGATAATTGCCCAAGTTAGGCCAATTTGCATGAAGCGCATTCTTCGTGAGGCTGTGTCTCTTGGGGCAGAGCGCCTTATCCTTCCTGTCTCTGACCTAGGTGAGAAGAGCTACCTTAATTCATCTCTCTATAAGACAGATGAATATAAGGATATTCTCATCGATGGCGCTATGCAGGCTGGCTCTACAGGTGTCAGCGAATGTATCCTCACAAATGGGATCAAGGATGCTATCGCATGTCTTCCAGAAGGCGAGAGATACCTACTTGATAACGTAGTTGGAGCAGAAGATCTTTCTAAGCTCAA
>JAGBWX010000007.1 GCA_017629575.1 Spirochaetales bacterium
ATCATTGCTACAACCTTCTCGCCGTTCTTGAGCATCTTTGCAACAGGGAAGAGACCTGAGCGCTCTACGATAGCGCCGAATGGACATGATCTTACGCACTTGCCACAGCCGATACACTTAGCGTGGTCGATTTCAGCAACGCCATTCTCGTTCTTCTTGATTGCATCAACTGGACATGCCTCTTCACAAGGAACTGGGATATGTACAACAGCATGGAATGGGCAAACATCCATACACTTGCCACACTTGATACATCTTTCTTCCTGGATGTGAGCTCTACCGTTGAGGAATACAATTGCATCCTTTGGACAGTTTGAAGTACAAGGGCGAGCAAAACAGCCACGGCAGCCATCAGAGATTCTGAATACTGACTTAGGACAGCCTGAGCAGCCAGTCTCGATAGTTGTAAGGATAGGAAGTGTTGGCTTATCCTCTGCCATTACATCTTCAATGAATGAGCCAATTGACTTGAACTCATCGTCATCTCTTTCAATATTTATGCCAGCAATAGCAAGGATGCGGTATCTTACAAGAGCTCTTTCCTTGTAGATACAACAGCGATTAGCAACACGATCCTTTGGAATGATACGGATTGGGAGATTATCTGCTTCCTCTACGAGTGTACCGTTGAAGAAGTGTCTCATAACCTCTGTCTCAATCTTTCTCTTCATCAGAGTGTACTGGTTATTAATTTCAAGCATTCTTTACAGCCTCCGCAAGGAGCTTGCAGAAAAGATCCTGATTAACACCGTCATAGATCTTTCCGTCAATCTCTACATAAGGTGCACTACCATTGCCTACTCTGCATTCGCCAAGGCATGGGCAACCTTCGATATCACATACAGCAAGGATTGCTGGATCTACGAAATCATTATAAAGGAGAAGATCGGCGCCGCCCTGAACAAAGCAAGCTGTTCCCAAACAAATTCTGACCTTGATTTTTGATTTCTTCATTATACATATCCTCCTACAGATATTCTTGTGAAGTTTCCTTCAGGTATATTTCTTCTAAAGCTTTTCTGAGCCTTCCAATAATAGTTCTTCTGATTCCGATCTCAACAGGGATGTTAGGGTCCTGATGAGCCTCGTTGATCTTGGTTCCTACGATGAAGTGAACCTGGTCTGAGTCGAGGAGAATCTCCACAAACTTCTTGGCAGGGTCATTTGGAAGCTCAGCAGGATTGATCTTCTTTTCAAGGATTGCCGCTACCTGTGATAGAGTCAGCATACCCTCTGTTACAAGATCTATTCCATCCATCTTAGAAGCTGGTGGAACATCCTTTGACCAGCACTTCATATCCAAGACGAGCTTCTTATTGAAGAGTCTTGAGACAATCTGCGCAGTTGTTCCTCCGGAGACAATCTTCTTGCCGTCGAAGGCAGAAATCTTCTCTCCAAGGATAGCATCTGCTTCCTTTGTAAAAGGAGGCCCTGTTACGATAAGCGTCCTTCTAGGTCTTCTGATATAGACGACAACACATGTGATATCGTCCTTTGAGCAGAGTCCATCCAAGCTGTTTGCCTTCTGGACAATCGCTCTTGAGAGCTCTCTTGATGAGATATCTGGATTTGCAAGAATCTCCTTCTTTACAAACTCCCTTACGCCCTCGAGTCTCCAGCCAAGAGGAAGGCTCTTTCCCAATCCTGACTGAGTTACTCCATCGGAGAACATGATCAGACGCTCGCCGATGTTGAGCTTGAACTGTGATGATGAGACGATCTCCTCCTTGAATGCGCCCTCTCTCTGAAGCTTTGTCTTCTTTCTTTCCCATCTTACAGGCTCTGCGCCATTGAATCTCAGGGATAGAGGGTTGTCATACTCAACAAGGTTAACTGCGATATTTGAGTTATCGTTCTGATAACGGATATCTGCAAGAGTGAATGTTGAGTAGCTTATCTTTCTCTCCTTACAAACTGGAAGTGTATCCATGATAATCTTCGCAGAATGGTTAAGGTCGATTGGAGAGAATGAGAGCTTGTGGGCCATGTGGGCAGTAAGAGAAGCAAGAACGTTTGCCTTTACACCACTGCCAAGTCCATCGGAAAGAGTCGATACAATCTGATTGTTCTCTGGATTTCTTGACAGGAGGAATACGTCTCCTCCAATCTTTTGGCCATGCTTGTAAATCTGACAGTAATCAACATCTATAAAGACATTATTCATGCAAGGTCCCTGCCATCATCATCTGAAAATCCACTGTCGTCCTCAGAACCTGAGGTTGCACTGAATGCCTCAATGAGAGAGTTGAGCATGATCTCAGTCTCTGCAGCATTCTCACCAAGGAGAGATGCAATCTTCTGAACAGTCTCAAGTGAGTTCTGGATTACGTCTTCAGCCTTCTTAACAACAGTCTCTCTTCTTACTGTTGGGTTAGTTACGTCCTCAAACATAGCGCCGAGGAGTCTCTTGTTCTCTACGAGGAAGAATGTTACACGGATGAACTTATCCTTGTAGTGCATTCTGTACTGGCCTGGGCGTGAGAGATAGAACTGATCGCGGAACTTGTCTGCAAATGGAACGAAGCGCTCGATTGGAAGACCACGAACCATTGAAAGAATGCTTTGGTCAACAAATCCATCTTCCATGTCACCGAAGATGTCGAGGAATCTTGTATTGCAGTCAGCTATTCTGAGTTCGTTATCTACAATTACGATGCCGTTAGGAATGTTTCTCAGAAGAACGTCAACCTTGCTCTCAGCTTCCTTTCTCATCTTTGTTACGCACATTTCAGATTCAGCCATGCCTGACATGTAAGCAATTGCGAACTCCCTGCAAGTTGAATATCCGCAGCCACCACAGTTAAGCTCATCCGCCTTTGTGACCTTGCCAAGCTCTACAAGAGCCTTTCTGACCTCTGTCTCAGAGAACTTCTTTGCATATACAGGCTCTGGAGCTGGTCCACCATTTTGAAGGATGGAATAGCCCTTCTTGAGAAGTTCGCCAGAGAATTCCAAATCTCCGTTGAAGAGGTTCTGTTCATTGACTCTCAAGAGTGTGTAGTCAGTTGCTACTCTCTTTCTCTTTGCAATCGATACAGAGCGGTCTGCGCCAGGTCCATTTACGCATCCACCATCACATGCTAGCAGCTCCAAAAAGGCCTTGCAGTCCTCGTTGCTCCAGCTAAGAGCTGAAAGTACTTCTTCCATGCCGGAAAGGGATACTGCATGAGGGTTGAGCATGCCAAGATTCTTCCACTGCTCTGAGCTCATTACCTGACCACCCTCGATTGGGTAGATAGTTGTGAGACCAGCCTTTGCAGGAACAAACTCTGGCTCCTTTTCAACCTTGATATCCTCAAGAGAGATATTCTCAAGCTCAAGCCACTGTCTGAATTCCTTGAATGTGAGGGCAAAGTCTGGGAAGCCTGGTGTTGTATCTGCCTCAAGCTTCTTTGCAACACATGGTCCAATGAAAACGATGATGATATCATCGCCATAAAGCTTTCTAAGATATGCGCTATGGCTCTGGAGTGGAGATGGAACTGGTGCAAGCTTTCTTACGTCATCTGGATAGTATTTCTTGACGAGCTCTACAACTGATGGACATGCTGTGCTGATAAATGGAGCCTTGTTTCCATTCTCTTTTGCATAAATATCCAACGCATCTGTTACGAGCTTAGCTCCAATTGCAGTCTCTGAAACAGCTGAGAATCCGAGCTTGTAAAGAGCTGTGATAAGCTCATCCTCATAGCCTGAGAACTCTGATGCGAAGGATGGAGCAATAGAACAGATAGCCTTTCTGCCAGACTTGATTGCAAGTCTTACTCTATCAACATCGTCTCTGATTTTCTTTGCGCTGTTAGGACATACATGTACGCACTTTCCACAGTAAATGCATCTATCCTTCATGATAAACGCATTGCCGTCCTTGATTCTTACAGCCTTTACTGGACACTGTCTAACGCACTTATAGCAGTCACGACAGCTAGTTGTCTCTGTATAGATTGGATAGAACATATTAGTTCAATGCCTCCCTGATAAGATCAATGATGCATTCTGCGCTTACTGCAGAATATTCAACGCCATTTACCTTAACATGAGGGCCGCTGTTGCACTTTCCAAGGCAGAGGTGACCCTCAAGGGAAACAGCATCATTCATATCATGCTCTTCCAAAAAGGCCTCAATCTCCATAAGGGCATTGCTGTTGCCACGTGCAAAACAGCTTGAGCCCATACAAAGCTCAACAACTACTTTCTTTTCTGTACTCATATATACTCCATTCTGTCTCTAAGTAGACTAACCCAACTTCTTTTTCAAGTCAATAAAATCAACTAGCACCAAGAAATATGCACTATATTTATGAAAAAAAGCACACTTCATTCTACTAAAGTGCGCTTTTATGTGAATTCGGTAACATTAAAATTGAACTTTGGAAATTAATAGCCCTCTTCTTCAAATTCATTATCCCCAAAGGACACATACCTTTTTCTTAATTTTACAGAAAGGACCGCAAAGGATGTTGCAAGGTCAGTTCTCTGCATTACAACCTCTGGTGGAAGCTTGAGATTCTTTGGAGCAAAGTTCCAAATACCTCTGATTCCACATTTAACCAACAAGTCAGCAACGGCTTGGGCACTGGTTGCAGGAACGGCGATTACAGCAATTGATACCCTGTGCGTCTTGATATACTGATTGATTGAATCAAGAGGAAGGATTGTAAGGTTTCCGCATCTCTTTCCAATTTTTTCTGGATCCTTGTCAAAGATGGCAACCATCTTAAGACCATAGCTTTCGAATCCACCATACTGGGCAAGGGCCTTTCCAAGGTTGCCCGCACCAACAATCAAGGCATCTGTCGCATTGTCCCAGCCTAGGGCATGTGTGATTGATGCAATGAGCTCATCTATTACGAAGCCCACCTTTGGCTTACCCTCGATTCCAGTGCATGAGATATCCTTTCTAACCTGAATTGGCTTGAGGTCCAGCTCTTCAGCAAGTGTGGTTGCGCTGATGCTTGTAGCACCCTTCTCCTTTTTTTGCTTCAGAATTCTCAAATAGAGCGGAAATCTCTTTACTGTTGGGATTGGGACAGTCTGTGTGCTCTCTATTTCCATTTTCTTATCTGCTCCTTAAAAAATCCTCAACTTGCCTGTATATGACAGAAGGAGTTGAGGCTCCTGCAGTAATTCCTATTCGCTTACATTCTAACACATCAATCGGAATATCTTCAGCCTTTTCTATTAGAAAGCTCAACACAGCCTTTTCTTTGGCAATTTTATGCAATTCATTGGTATTTGCACTCTTTTTGTCACCCACAACAAGGACTGCATCAACATTTTCAGATAAATCCGCAACTGCTTTGCGCCTTTCGCTTGAGGCACCGCAGATTGTATTCAAGAGCTTGATTTCAAGTCCAAGCTCTTGAGCTCGAGAGAGTATTTTATCCAATTCGATCTGGGAGAAGGTTGTCTGAAGCACTGCATTATATGGAATGCTTTTATCCAAGACTTCCAAATCTTGTGAAGAAGCTACGATATGGATGTTTCTTCTTGCACAGCCAACCAAGCCAATGACTTCAGCATGATGCTCATAGCCAATGATGATTACATCTCTATCTGAAGTTCTAACCAAGCCCTGATTTCTCAACACGATAGGACAAGTTGCATCAATGATCTTGAATCCCTTTTCTTCAAAGAGGCTTCTCTCTTTCATGCCTATTCCATGTGCTCTGATAACAAGATAACCAGGAATTGGAGCCTCCTCTGCAGAAAGAATGCTTCGAACTCCATTTTCAATAAGAGCATCCGTCACATAGCTATTGTGTACGATATCACCATAGATATAGCAAGGAACGCAATCTTTGATAGACAGCTCGTAAGCCTCCCTAACTCTATCGAGAGAGAGGCTTACTCCCCTGCAAAATCCCATCTTGGATGCATATACTACTTCCATTAGTCTTCCAAAAGAGGGTCAACCTCGTCTTCTTTCTCCTTGAACACGTTGATTGGATACTTCTTATGAAGAGATGAAAGAAATGCTGGTGCAATGAAGTTTGATGAATAGCCACCAACTAAAATGCCCCATGTGAGGTTGATTGCAAACAATTTGATATCTCCAGAGCTGAAGATAGCAAGCGGAACAATTGCAAAGAGTGTGGTCAAGCTTGTAATCAAAGTTCTTGATAGAGACTGGTTGATTGAAAGATTGATCAGAGCATCTACATCTTCATTTCTCTTTGCAGAGACATTCTCTCTAACTCTATCGAAGATAACGATAGTGTTGTTGAGGGAATATCCAATGATTGTAAGCACGGCTGCAATTGTTGTTGATGATACCTCGAGCCTGCAAATGAGAATCAAAGATAGCATTGCCAGGACATCATGGAAGAGTGCGACAAGTGAAGAGATTGCATAGCTTACTCTGAATCTGATTGTTACGTAGACCAAGATGAGTGCGAGAGCAATAGCGATTGCGATGAAAGAATTCTTAAGAAGCTCTGCAGAGAACTTTGGTCCTACGAAATCTGACTGCATTACAACTACATTGTCCTTGCCAAAAGCACTGAACAGTGCATCATTTACTTCCTTATCGAGACTTTCCTGAGTATCAGAAGAATCGACATTGACTCTTATCTGGAAGCTGCCTTCGTAAGCAGAGCCAAGAGTCTGGACCTTTGCATCTCCGACTGAATCAAGGGCATTTCTAACATCTTCGATTGTTACATCTCTAGTCTCTGTAGCAAAGTTGAGAGCCTTCCATGTTGATGTTAGATCGCATGGGAATCCAAATCCTGATACAAGGTTTGAGGTAAGAAGAGAACCATCTTCTACAACTACATCTAGTCCATCCTTCTCCATCTGTGCAGCTACATCTGCCACTGTTGGATAAAGGTCTGAGGAATATGTATTAGATACCAATCCGCTGGCAGATCTCTCCTGGAATACAAGTGTGCCGGAAGATATTGAGAGAGTTGCAGCGTTCTGGCCACTATATGAAACCTTGATGCCAACAGGAACAATCTGAACTCTTTCTGAGAAACCGGCGCCAAAGTCGATTCCAGTGTTGAATCCAAAAACAATGAATGCAACGACACCCAACAAAATGAAGGCTGAAGAAGCGATTATGGAAATCTTTCTATATTTCAAAATATTGATGTTTCTCATTTTCTCTTCCTCCATGAAAGCTTAACTCTATTGAAGCTGTCTGCTGGGATAAACAGGTCAAAGATGAGATGTGATACAAACAAAGATGTAAAGAGAGAACATGCAATACCAATTGCGAGGGTATTTGCAAAGCCCTTTACTGTGCTTGAACCAAAGAATGAAAGAACGAGAGCTGCGATAATTGTTGTAACATTTGAGTCCATGATGGACCAGAAGGCACCCTTATAGCCCTCTCTTACAATCTGGTAGCCAAGTGCGCCCTTTTTCTCCTCTTCCTTCATTCTCTCGTAAATGATTACGTTTGCATCAATTGCCATGCCAAGCGTGAGCACTATACCAGCAATTGATGAGAGAGTAAGGGTGAAGTTGAGTGCAGAAAGAAGGGAAATCATCATCAAGAAGTTCATCAAAAGCGAAACATCCGATACCAGGCCTGCTGGTCCATAGTATGCAGCCATGAAGATGAATACCAATGCACAGCCTACAACAATAGCAAGAAGAGCAACCTTTACTGCATCATCACCAAGAGTAGCACCGATAGCCTGCTGAGAAACTACAACAAGCTCAACAGGAAGAGACGCTGTCTTGAGTGTTACAGCTAAGCTCTGAGCCTCCTCATCTGTAAAGCCGCCGGAGAGCTGTACAGAATCCCTGATTGCCTCATTGATTTTTGCAACGCTCTTAACCTTTCCATCCATAACAACAGCAAGGCCCTGACCCTTATTTGCAGATGTAACCTTGTAGAAGATCTCTCCACCTTCGCTATCAAGGCGGAAGTTGACTACTGGAGATCTTGTCTCAGGATCCTGAGAAACTGCAGCAGCTTTAAGGTGTGCTCCATCAAGGGCAATCTCAGACTTGAGAACAACAAGACTGTTGAGGACCTCAAGGCCATATTCATCCTCGATGTAATAACCTGCAAGAGTTCTGTCTGCTGGGATGTAGGAAGGGGTGATCATTGTTCCATCATCTGCAAAGATGAGACTATGATTCTTCTGATAATCGCTGTTTACTCTATCTGTGAGAGTAGAATCTACGAGCTGGAATGCAAGAGAACCCTTTCCTCTAAGGAATGAGTTTACTCTCTCTGGATCTGCTTCGCCTGGGAGCTCAATGAGAATCTGGCTGGTTCCCTGAAGTCTGATATCAGGCTCAGATACACCAAACTGGTCAATTCTCGCATTGAGAATCTCAATGTCCTCATTGAGAAGAGCTGTAAGCTCTGCCTCTGTAACAGCTCTACCAAGCTCCTGCTCGATTCTTGTAGTATCAGCCTCAAGGAGAACTGACATACCACCTCTTAAATCAAGGCCTAGCTGAAGAACATAGTTAGAGAGTTCCTTGACTTCCATCAATTCTTCTCTGTACTTTGCCTCAATAGCCTCAAAGAATGAGGATTCTGTCTTGAATGCAGAAAGAAGGCTATAGCAAGTCCACTTCTCAGGGTTGCTCTTTCCAACTTTCTTTAGCTCTGCCTTGGCATCGCTGATTAAGTATTTGTATTCTGCAGGGACTGCATCCTCTCCATTGGTTTTTGCCATAGAAAGAAGAATGCGGACATCCTTAGAGGCCTGTCCGCGTGCATACTCCCTGATCTCCATATTTGTACCTGCTGCGAGTTCCTTTGTTTCCTCTGGTATCAGAAAATGCCACTTTATCGAAGGATAAAGCAGCATTACACTAACCACTAAAACAAGAAGAACCAGCATTATGCGACCAGTCTTCTTCATAATTGATTACTTGTTTTCTTCTGTCTTCTCAGCTTCTGGAGCTGCAGCTTCTTCCTCTACCTTCTTCTCCTTAGGAGCAACCTTAACTGCATCGCGTGCAGTTACAGTAGAGATAGCATTCTTTGAGAATTCGATTCTTGCTGAATCGTCAACCTTAATAACAACAGTGTTGTCCTTAACTGTAACGATTGTGCCATGAATACCGCCAATTGTAACAACCTTGTCGCCCTTCTTCATTGCCGCAAGCATTGCCTTAGCTTCCTTATCTCTCTTCCTCTGTGGTCTGATAATCATGAAGTAGAAGATGGCGATTACCATACCGAATGTGATAAGTGATGTCATCATTGATCCTGTGCTAGATCCTGCAGCTGGAGAAGCTGCCATTAATGCTAATGCGTTCATTAATTCACCTCTTTATAAGCAATAAAAAGCTATCATGTAATTCCGCTATGGTCAACATTGATAGACTCAGAAAGGCCCTCCACTTATGGGAGGGTCTCTCTTTTTAGGGGGTTATTACATCATGCCCATGCCAGGGTTGCCCTGAGGCATTGGTGGCTCTGGTGCTGGAATATCTGTAATAGCGCACTCTGTTGTGAGGATGAGTGCTGCAATTGATGCTGCATTCTGGAGAGCTGATCTAGTTACCTTAACTGGATCGATGATACCAGCCTCAACCATCTTAACCCACTTCATTGAGTTAGCGTCGAAGCCTACGCCCTTCTCTGAGTTCTTGCATCTGTCTGCTACGATGCAGCCATCGATGCCAGCGTTCTCAGCAATCTGTCTGATTGGCTCTTCAAGTGCTCTTACTACGATTCTGTAGCCTACTCTCTCTTCGTCTGTGAGAGCTGAGAGATCCTTGCCTTCGAGAACCTTGCAAGCCTGTGCGAGAGCTACGCCACCGCCAGGGATAACGCCTTCTTCAATAGCAGCTCTTGTTGCTGAAAGAGCATCTTCAACTCTGAGCTTCTTTTCCTTGAGTTCAACTTCTGTAGCTGCACCAACGTTAATAACTGCAACGCCACCAGCGAGCTTAGCACGTCTTTCCTGGAGCTTTTCTCTATCGTAGTCAGATGTGCAATCTGAGATCTGAACCTTAAGCATTGCGATTCTGTCTCTGATCATCTTAGCGTCTCCTGCGCCATTGATGATTGTTGTGTTGTCCTTGTCTACGCTAACTCTCTTAGCTCTACCAAGCATTGGAAGGTCTGCATTCTCAAGCTTCATGCCAAGCTCTTCTGTGATTACCTGACCGCCTGTGAGAACTGCGATATCCTCGAGCATAGCCTTTCTTCTGTCGCCGAAGCCTGGAGCCTTTACAGCTACTACATTGAGTGTGCCTCTTACTGAGTTAAGAACGAGAGTTGCAAGAGCTTCGCCATCTACATCCTCAGCAATCATCAAGAGAGGTCTGCCTGACTGAGCAACCTTCTCAAGAAGTGGGAGAAGATCCTTCATGTTTGAAATCTTCTTGTCGTAGATGAGGATATATGGGTTGTCCATGAGAGCTGTCATTGTGTCTCTGTTGTTGCAGAAGTAAGCTGAGAGATAGCCTCTGTCGAACTGCATGCCTTCAACGAAGTCAACTGTAGTCTCGATAGTCTTTGACTCTTCAACTGTGATAACGCCGTCCTTACCAACCTTGTCCATTGCGTTTGCAATCTCATCGCCGATTGTTCTGTCGTTGTTTGCTGAAATTGAAGCTACCTGAGCGATCTCTTCCTTATCCTGGATAACCTTTGCATCGTTCTTGATTACTTCGATAGCGTCCTGTACAGCCTTATCGATACCTCTTCTGATGCCCATTGGGTTAACGCCAGCAGCAACTGACTTCATGCCTTCCTTTGTAATTGACCATGCAAGAACTGTTGCTGTTGTTGTACCGTCGCCAGCAACGTCGTTAGTCTTGGAAGCAACTTCCTTGAGAAGCTGTGCGCCCATGTTTTCAAATGGATCCTCAAGTTCGATGTCTCTTGCTACTGAAACGCCGTCCTTAGTTACTGTTGGTGCACCGTACTTCTTATCAAGAAGAACAAGGCGTCCCTTTGGACCAAGAGTTGTCATTACTGCTCTTGAAATCTTCTCAACACCATTAACGAGGGACTTTCTTGCTTCCTCGTTGAACTGAAGCTGTTTAGCCATAATTTATTTCTCCTTAGTGTATATACATAATCAAAAAGCATTTCTGCCAAAAGTAAAAATATACATAAAGAAAGAAATCGGCAAGTACTTAGCCCCAATTCAGAGCTCTAAACCACATTCCAATGTCTCTCTTGAGCGCTTTTCGTCCTTTTCGACAGTGCTGTAGAACCTATAGCCACCTTTGAAGTTGTAAGCATCAAAGCCATATTGGGCAAGAATTCTTGTTGATAGATAGCTTCTCAATCCACTCTGGCACATTATGTAAAGCTTCTTTGGCTCTCCAAGCTCACCCAGTCTTTCCCTAAGTTCATCAAGTGGTATATTCACAAATCCCTCTACATGGCCACGCTGGAATTCTGCTGGTGTTCTTGTATCGAGAAGGAACTCCCCAGCCTCTTTTAGAGATGGAATTTCGCTATAAGAGAACTGTTTGACAAGGCCCTCGAGCACGTTTGAAATTGCAAAACCTGCCATGTTCACAGGATCCTTTGCAGAGGAATATGGAGGTGCGTATGCAAGTTCAAGCTCTGCAAGCTTGTCTGCCTTGATTCCCGCTCTTAACGCTGTTGCGATTACGTCGATTCTCTTATCTACGCCATCGTAGCCCGCAATCTGGGCGCCAAGAAGACGGCCAGTCTTCTTCTCAAAAAGAACCTTCATGGTCATAACTTTTCCGCCAGGATAGTAAGATGCATGAGAAACAGGAGAAAGAATCACATAGTCATATTCAAGGCCAAGCTGAGAAGCGCCTCTTTCGCTAAGGCCAGTAGAAGCTGCTGTCATTGTAAAAGCCTTCAAAATAGATGTTCCAAGGCTGCCCTTATAGTGGCTATCGAGACCAGCAACATTATCTGCTGCAATTCTGCCCTGCTTATTTGCAGGACCTGCAAGTGGTATTACTGTATTTGATCCGCCAACGATGTCCTTAACCTCAATCGCATCGCCGACAGCATAAATATATTCGTTTGAAGTCTGCATCTTGTCATTTACTCTGATGCTTTCCTTTGCTCCTAGATCAAGGCCAGCTTCTTTTGCTAGTGATGAATCTGGCATAACACCAATGGCAAGAATGACGATTTCAGCAGGAATCTTTTCACCGCTATCTAAGCTAAGAAGATGTCCATCATATGATTCTGCCGCCTTATTCAAATAAAGCTTGACGTCATTTTCCCTAAACTCCTGATGGATGAAGGCTGCCATGTCAGAGTCGAAAGATGGAAGCACATGGCTGCTCTTCTCGACCAAAGACACTTCGATATTCCTATGCCTGAGGTTTTCTGCAACCTCAAGTCCGATAAAGCCACCGCCTACAACAGCTGCGCTTCTAACATCGTTCTCTTCAATCCACTTTCTCAGATAGACAGCGTCCTCGCTGGTTCTCATTGTAAACACATTCTTTCTGTCAAAGCCCGGCATGGAAGGAACAATTGGTCTTGAGCCAGGGGAGAGGATGAGGTAGTCATAGCATTCATCGAAGAGAACTCCATCATCAAGACGCTTTACCTTGACTCTCTTAGCCTCCTTATCGATTGAAACCACTTCATGCCTTACTCGAGCATCAATTCTGAATCTCCTGTAGAAACTCTGAGGAGTCTGAAGATATAAGCTATCCTCATCTTCAATAACTCCGCTGACATAGTAAGGAAGCCCGCAGTTCGCGTATGAGATATGTCCAGATCTCTCGAAAATTATAATCTCGGCCTTTTCATCCAAGCGCCTAAGTCTTGCAGCTGCGCTAGCTCCGCCAGCAACGCCACCAACAATAACAACCTTCATTTCATCACCTCTCTACACTTCCCTTGTATGAGCCGAAGCCACCAATATTATACACCTCGTGGAACCCCATCTTGCAAAGCTCAACTTGAGCGTGGGAACTTCTTGTACCGCTTAGGCAGTAAGTATAAATTGGAGTGCTTCTATCTGCTAAGGCACTAAGCTTAGATATCTTCAACAGAGGAATATTCTTCGATCCTGGAATGTGCCCGGCATTGTATTCATCCTCATTTCTAACGTCAATCAAGAGAGCGTTCTCTCTTTCCAAATATTCCTTATAACCCTTGTTTATATCTTTAGCCAATAAATTGAAAAAACCCATATTATGTCTCCTTGTCTTAAAGATAAGCAAAGAGCATAAATTCTTCCGTAACAAAGTCACCAAAAGCAACTTTGACAGTTAGGGATAATGCCCATAAGATAAAAAGCAAGGAGACCCAATGAGAATATCAATATTATTGCTGCTCTTTGCATTTCTCGTTTCATGCAACACAACCTCCGTAGTAGAAAGGCAGGAGCCTATCATATCCGATACTGTTGAAATCGCCACCACACTAGAGGCGACTACAAGCGTCGAAGGTGAAGATTTAGAATTGAACAAACCAGATTGGATCAATGGCGAAATAGCAGATGCAACAAAGATTTTCTCTCTCGGAAAGGGCTATTCGATAGAGGAGGCAACCGAGGATGCAAAGGCGAAATTCTCAGCTAGGGGATATGCAGCATTCGATGCCATAACAGAGAAATATAAGGGGCTTTCCGGGTCTGAATCATTCAAGGAAGTAATGGAGAATATGAAATTGTTAGTACCACAAACGATTTCCCTATTACTCAGTAAAATGACTATTTATGACTCTTATATCGATAATGAGAATATCGTTTGGGTTTTATTGGAAACAGATTCAAACAATGCAAAAGACATAATGTTTGCAACATGGGAAGAAGCATCCTCGACAGTAAGCCTCTTTTCAAATCCGATTATAAAAGCTCTTGCAGACAATGGTGCAAGAAACTCAATCAATGAACATTTCTAAAAAAATGAGTCCCGCTTGGGACTCTGAAAAGCTTAGTGGCAATTGCACTTGTGACCATCGCCATGATGGTGGGAACAGCTATGACCATCTCCGTGATGATGGTGTGAGCAATCATGTCCAGAGTGATCGTGATGTGTACATCTTGCATTTGGATCATAGGCAAGAATTCCATTGAGAAGATTATTTACAGCCTCATCAGCATCTCCTCTAACACCTCCAAAGAGCTGGATTCCTGCATGCATCAATGCCATCTGAGCTCCTCCGCCAATACCACCACAAATAAGTACGTCAACGTTGTTCTCAGCTAAGAAACCGGCAAGTGCACCATGGCCATTTCCATTTGTAGATACAACCTGAGACGCTGTAATATTTCCTTCTTCAATATCATAGATCTTGAAGAATTCTGTATGTCCAAAGTGCTGGAAAATCATTCCATCTTCATATGTAACTGCGATTCTCATCTCTTTCTCTCCTTTCTCCTTCATTATCTTTTCAAATTCTTTATCACGTAGTCCAATCTCATAGCTTCCACCCCTGATTGCAAGCGCTCGTCCATTGACGATTGCAGAGGCCAAGCGGTAGCGAGCTCTGTCATAGATTTCAGTGACAGTCGTTCTGGAGATCCCCATTATAAGCCCCGTCTCTTCATGGGTCTTTCGCTCATAGTCCACAAGACGAATAACTTCATATTCATCCAAAGAGAGTACAATCTCCTCTCCCGATGAAAATCCTTCGGGATTGAAGGCTGTGTACTCTGGCTCTGAGGATACTATCCTTCTCTTCTGTGGACGTGGCATTTTCCCTCCTTTTCCGACATATGTCGATTATAATCTTTTCTCAACTACAAAACAAGAGAAGCCATCAAGAAAGAAAATGACATTGAAAACAAACCTGAGATTAGATTGACTATATCGTTGTCGATAAAAGGAACACCTCTTGCTCTTTCGAACTTTCCACCCCCATCTTTCTCTGTTAGGAATCCCTCTCCATCTCTATAATGCACCTGAACAGTTGCTCCTAAAAATGAGTCCAGGACCGCACCCAAGAAGCCACTTATTGCAATGATGAAGAATGATTCAAAAGATGGGTTATATGTTCCTTCATGGAGCATAGCAATCAAGGAAGAGCCTAGCAGAGAACCCATAAAACCAAGTATAGTCACACCTCCAGAAATGCCCTTTGGTACCTTGGTGAAGGTTACAATCGATAGAGGATCTTTATCAGAAAGCATTCCAAAATCTCCTGCCCATGTATCTGCCAGAGCCTCTGCAATTGCAGAAGAATATGCAATCAAAGCTGCTGTTTTATATGGAGTAAGCTTATATAAGAACATGGCAATCAAGGCAGGAATGCAATTTGCAAACACCTGCATCATGTCTCTTTCACTTCCCTTTTTCTCACTCCTTATCTCTCTTTTTATAGCCTTGGAAAGCATTGTTCCAGCTAGGAAAAAGAAGAGCAGAATAACAAAGGCAGAGAAGCCATTTATGTAGAAAATCACAGCTCCAGAGATTACTGCAGCGACTATTCCAGACATTGTTAGCCATCTTTTTTTTCTTGCAACAATGGCCATTAATGCAAGAATTGCAGCATAAATTAAATATTTTACCAATCCTAGGCTATCGAGCTTCTGATCAAGGAGGAATACTAAAGACGACATAAGACCTCCGTTAATAGAGCAGAGGAAATAGGCACCGTGATGTTATCAAAGCCCAGTGGAGTGAAGTTTTCAAGGCAAATGGCAACAAAAGCCAATATCATGGAATACAGAGGAGAAAGCCCTCCGAAGAAGTAAGCCACAAGGAAGGAAGCTGCAAACATTACAAGAGTTCCCTCGATGCTCTTTTTGTATTTGCCATATATTTTGTAAGTATGCGTTCCCCATCTAGATCCAATGAGAGCAGCAAGACCATCTCCCCATCCCATTATTAAGATGCCGGTGAGTATTGCTTCGCTTGATATAGCACCTTTTATATAAAGGATTACAAGAAAAAGAAGAGATATAGGATAGTAGATAAGGCCATTATCTCTCTTTCTATCTCCCATTCCCAGAAGAACGCCATAGCCTCCGTAGACGAAAAAACCATTTACGAAAATAAACAGGAAAGGACCAAGAACCATGCATAGCCAGTTGTCCATTCTATAGACAAGAATGAATATCCAGCAAGATGTAAGAATATGGATGAATTTTCTTACGCTCTCACCCTTCCACTTGAGTTTCCAATAGAGGAACAATGCTGAAAGTACAATTATCCCTATGTAAATAAAGGACAGCACCAATGACATGAGATTCTCAGATAAGCTCATCGTTCTTCCCCCACAAAACCAGCCTTCTCCACCTTCAGCATCTTAGATATAGGACGTATGAAAAAGCCCTTTATACGTCTCTCATACAAAGAGCGGCAGCTCATGTATGCACTAATCATCTCATCAACAGAGACCTTCTGCAATGACTCTTCATAGCCATCAAGGCATAGCCTCTCAAGTTCGGCAACAGCCACCTGAGCATCTTTGCAGCAGCAGATTGCCTCAAACAGAGTTCTTCTTTCCTCATCCACCAAAGACGAGCATTCTCTTATGGCAGCAAACACCTCCATTTCACATCTTTCCAACATACTTCTCCATTTCAGAAGAAGCTCTGCTGTGATTGCAAAATAGAAAAGCAGCACAAAGGCCACTATTACAAAAGAAATGAATATAGCCACTTAATTAAGATTATATCTAAGAAGAATTTTTTTAAAGATAGTTACCCTTTCTTTGCTTGCTTTCGCAACGAGTGCATGTTAATGTATATAAAATGCATATTTATGCATTCAATATTTATTTTGTAGGTACGGCGTGAAAGAAAGACACAACAGACTATCAGCAGTTAAAGAGCTGATAAAAAACAATCGCATCGATAATCAGGACGCATTGCTGGAAATGCTGGCTAAGGAAGGCTACAACGTAACACAGGCAACGCTCTCAAGAGACTTGAAGATGCTCAAGGTTGGCAAAATTTCAGACGGCTGGTCAGGCTACTACTATGCACTTCCAGAAAAAGATTTGGTTTCCGAGTCTGAAAAAAGCTATATTCAAGACGTAAGAAGAGGTATACTCTCAATTGAATTTTCAGGAAACTTCGGCGTAATCAAGACAAGGCCTGGTCATGCAAATAGCGTTGGCTTCGCACTTGATGTACTGAACTTACCAGAAATTCTTGGTTCTCTTGCAGGAGACGACACCATATTCATCATTTTAAGAGAAGGCATGACAAAGGAAGATCTTCTTGAATCTTTCAATGCCCGCATTCCAGAGATAAAGGACTAAAAATGAACTACGTAGATTTGGATAAAACAAATGCTATTAAGGCAGTCGAAGGTGCTAAGAAGGCTAACATCAAAGAACTCCTCACTCCAGAAAGAGTGAAGAATGCCAACATCGCACTCGGTGGCGGACTTGTTTACAACTGGGCAGCAATGCCTGTCGGTCCAGAGGCAAAAGAACAGCTCCAAGCTCTCTCAGACGAGATGGAACTCGTTGAAAAATACAAGGCGCTCCTCTCTGGAGAGATGATGAACCCAGGCGAAAAGAGACTCGTTCTCCATCAGCTCACAAGAGGCAACGTTCTCGGCGCTGAAGTTATCGCAGATGATGAGAACAAAGACGACTTCTATAAAGGTGAACTTGCAAAGATCAAGGACTTCTCTGAAAAGGTAAGAAGCGGTGCAATTGTGGGTTCTACAGGCAAGAAGTTCACTACTGTATGCCAGATTGGCATTGGTGGCTCAGACCTCGGTCCTAGAGCTATGTACCTTGCACTCAAGGGATGGGCAGAAGGAAATGGCGTCGACATGCTCGAAGGCCAGTTCATCTCAAACGTCGACCCAGACGATGCAGCTGATGTAATTGGAAAGCTCGATCTCGAGTCAACACTCTTCATCCTTGTTTCAAAGTCCGGAACAACACAGGAAACTCTCACAAATAGAGACCTTGTCCTCGACAAACTCAAGAACGCACCAATCGAA
>JAGBWX010000066.1 GCA_017629575.1 Spirochaetales bacterium
CGCCTCTGCGATGGCTGTAGCTGCAGGTTCTGTAGACATGATTGATTCAGTAAGGACAACCCATTCAACATTGAGGTTTTCAAGCCTTTGCGAAATCTCTGAACTTGTGATAGATGCTGGCGCAGTACCCTTGAGGCGCATATCGTAATCGATCATTACAGAAGACAAGAGTGGAGACCGAACAATGAGGCTATCTTCAGACCACTTGTTCTCCATAAGAAGCTCCTTCTGGATATCACCCTGAGTATCATTGCTGAGCTTCGTTACAATCTTTGCAGTCAGTCCACTCTCACTCAGAATATCAGCTGGCTCTACGATGCCGCAGAATGAAAGACCGTATGTATCTTCTTCCATCTGAAAGGAAGATGTTATTTCACCAATTAAAGCAATCATAGTGATGAGTATATCATATGTGCTTCATTCTTCGACAATGCAAAGTGACAAGAGGCTGTTTTATTTATATAATCGCGGTATGAACACAAAGAAAGCAATCTGGCTCAGATATCCTGAAAACATCAGCATCTCACTTCACAGCTATAAATACTCATCAAAGAGAGAAGGCTTCGTGCTCTTCACAATTGGAGAAGAGGATAAAATTGAGCTGACTATCAAGGCTGAGGAATCAGCAGAGGCTTCCTTTGTTCTTTTCCATACACCATCAGATATCATTGAGTTCAAGAAAGATGGAATTTACTCATCCTTCTTTGGTTTAGAGAGCTTCACATCCTGCCCTAGACCAGAAAAGATCACCTTGATCAAGAATAAAGAAAGCCTCTCATTCTTTTCAGAAGAGAAGCTTCTACTAACTATCAAAAACCCTGCCTTCGCCCTATCAGCATCATTCGGTGCAAGAACAAGAGGAGAAGGAAAGGTATATATCGAAGTTTTCTGATTACCTTACGTCCTCAATTACTTCCTTAGGTGGTTCCCTCAAAAGTTCTGGATGAGCCATGTAATGCTTAATCATCTTAAGAGCAGATGCATAGTAATAGCCTTCGCAGAGTCTTTCATCCATATTGAAGATGATATCAACAACTTTCTTTATTACAGGCTCTCCATTTCTCTTATAAGTTACATTCATAGACTTTGCGCCAAATGCCAAGAAGATTGGAACGTTACCGAAGTTATAGAGGTGATGCAAAATTGGAGGAATGTTCAATGATGCCATGTTGGTAATGAACAATGAGCCATGGAATGGAGATGCCTCGATGATTGCTTTTGGAAGGAGACCAAAATAATCGAGTGTCTTCAAGAACCAAACAGTGAACTTCTTCAAGAGTCCTGGAATATATCCAACAATCCTTGCAACATCATCTGTGTTAGTATCGCCGCTCATGGCCTCTTCAATTGCCTGATTAACGACTCTATAAACATCATAGATGGTATCTGAAGGCTTAAACTTCATCTTGATTGTTGTCTCATTTTCTTCAAGAGACATAGTTCTCTTGATTGCCATGTTGATGATAATGCCATTGCGTGCATATATCTTCTGTCCTCTGATATATCTATTGACTTGAGGACGCTGACTGACAGTTCTAACATAGCTGGCAATAATAAAATGCAAAACACCGATAGAATCATAGCCTTCAGCTCTAAGCTCCTTAACCATTTCCTCAACCTTAGCAATCTCTAAGCTATCCTGAATATGGTTCTGGCTATCATTTCTCTCGACCATTATATAAGGAATAATTGTTGTAAAAGGAGATAAGCTCTTTAATCTCCTTCCTTCTTTTTCTCTGCGTGCCATAATGGAGAAAATTATATAGTTCTTTTGCTACAAAAGCTATATTTTTGTAAAGATATGTTTAATTAATGTTTATTTTTTGTTAAATACCGGTGTCGACTCTTTCAATATTTTGAAAATACGCCACTCTTTCTTTTTGTATCAATTCTTTGCTATAATTCATCATCATCTAAATTGGCCTTTGAAGCCAGTGAAGGAGCAAATAATGAGCGAAGAAATTAAGGAAGCAAAACCACTAAACTTCCTAGAGAAGATTATCGAAGATGATCTTGCGTCAAACAGAGTCCCAAATGGTGAGATTGTAACAAGATTCCCACCTGAGCCAAATGGCTATCTGCACATTGGACACATCAAGTCAATCTGCATCAACTTTGGACTTGCCGAGAAATATAAAGGCAGATGTCACTTAAGACTTGATGACACAAACCCAGCTAAAGAAGACATGGAATACATCAACTCAATCAAGGATGATATCAAGTGGCTTGGATTTGATTGGGGCAACTATGAATATTATGCATCTGACTACTATGACCAGCTTTATGAGATCGCACTTGATCTAATCAGAAAAGGCAAGGCATATGTAGATTCACTCACACCAGAGCAGATGAAGGAATACAGAGGAACTCTCACAGAGCCTGGCAAGAACTCACCAGATAGAGACAGATCTATTGAAGAGAACATGGACCTCTTCTTGAGAATGAAGAATGGCGAATTCCCAGAAGGCACATATACTCTCAGAGCAAAGATTGACATGGCGTCCCCTAACATTAACATGAGAGACCCTGCCCTCTATAGAATTAAGTACGCTGAACATCCTAGAACAGGTAACAAGTGGTGTATCTATCCAATGTATGACTTCACACATCCAATTTCAGATGCAATTGAAGGTATTACACACTCAATCTGTACACTTGAATTCGAAGACCATAGACCTGCTTATGACTGGGCAACAGAGATTGACAATATCGAGCATGCACCTCACCAGTATGAGTTTGCTCGTCTCAACATCTCTCACTGTCTCATGAGCAAGAGAAGACTCTTGTACCTTGTAAACAACAACTTCGTATCAGGATGGGACGATCCTAGAATGCCAACTGTTTCTGGCATTAGAAGAAGAGGATATTCACCAGAGGCTATGAAGGACTTTGTTTCACGCGTTGGTGTTGCAAAGGTTGAGGGTATGGTTGACTACTCTCTCATGGAGTTCTGCGTAAGAGAAGACCTCAATAAGAAGGCAAAGCGCTTAATGGCTGTTCTCGATCCACTCAAGATCATTATCGATAACTATCCAGAGGGACAGGTAGAATACTTTGAGGCTGAGGATAATCCTGAAGATGAAAACAGCGGCAAGCACAAGGTTGCATTCACTCGTGAGCTCTACATCGAGAAGGAAGACTTCATGGAAGAGCCTGTAAAGGGTTATCACAGACTCTATCCAGGCAATGAGATCAGACTCAAGCATGCATATTACATTACAGCAAACTCTGTAGAGAAAGATGCTGATGGCAATATCGTTGCAGTACATTGCACATACGATCCTGAATCTAAGGGCGGCTCAACACCAGACGGAAGAAAGGTTCGCGGTACATCTCACTGGGTATCTGCAGAGCATGTTCTCGAGGCAGAGGTAAGACAGTATGACAAGCTCTTCAAAGCAGAAGTTCCTGGCTCAACAACAGGCAACTATTTGGACGATTTAAATCCAGAGTCCCTTGTTATTCTTCCAAAGGCATACATCGAACTCGAAGCTGCAAATGCAAAACCTGGCGACTATCTCCAGTTCATCAGAAACGGCTACTATTGCGTAGACAGCAAGGACAGCACAGAAGACCATATGGTATTCAACAGAACTTGCACACTTAAAGATAGCTGGTCAAAGATGAAGGCTAAAATGGGAATCAAATAGAGGTTCCAAGCAAAAAAACTGAGGGATTTTATTCCTTGAGAAAATATCGGCATAGTTTGGAGATATCCGGCTATGCCTTTTTTTATTTATTGAAATGCAAGATACAAGTTTATTTTATGCGCTTACAAATGCGCAGGTCTCAATGAAATGTTTTTTTGCCAACAGCTTTTATCTGTTTTGACTACACAAAAACTCGTTAGGACAATATATGTCCACATGGTGCCCGATACTATATTCAACAAAGAGATTGGAGGACAACATGGATAAAAACGAAAACATCAAGAAATCATTGGTAAAGGTATCATTCGAACACTCTAGCTACGAGCCTATATACTATAATGACAAATTCAATATTGAAGTTGGCGATAAAGTATATGTTGATGGAAAGTTCGAAGATAAGATCGGAACCGTAATTGAGGTCAATTACAATTTTAAAATCAAGGTTTCTGAATATAAGAAAGTCATCGCTGTTGCAGATACTTCTGTAAAAGGACTTTTTTCTCAACATGATTTCTACATGACAACATTTGATCCAAATGTATTGCCTCCTGAGAAGGCAAAGCTTTGGTTCAACTCACCATTGAAGGAAAATGATGAAATCATTTCCAGTAGCGATGGTAAATCTTTTGAGTTGAATAAAATGAAAGAAAGTTTCGATGAATGGTCTACTCTTAGAGGAATTTCATACTATAAGTTCAAAAATGTTCTCTATTTCCATTTTGAGAATAATCATATTTATGCGATTGTCGAAGGTTCAAAAAACTATGAAATCGAATTTGACTATCGAGATGGAGTCGTATCCAATCTTATGTGTTCTTGCTTTTGCACTGGCAATTGCAAACATGAATATGCTGTACTTTTAATGCTGCAGGATATGCTCAAGCTAATTGAAAATCATTCAATGGATCTATGCCCTCCAAAGAATATTACTGCTATTAAAACTGACATCTTATTCAACTACACAATCATGCATAAGAAAGAGGGAATAACAATCTGCCTTTAAGTTGTACTTTGGGAGAGAGGAGCCTCTGGCTCTTCTCTCATTGTCTTTAAGACTCCAAGCGTCATTGGAATACTCATAGATAGTGTTACGATATCTGCAATTGGCTGTGCAATCTGGATGCCAAGCATTCCGATAAGAGGTGGAAGCACTGATACTATTGGAATCAGTACGATACCCTGTCTTGCAAAGCCTAATATAGAAGCTCTATATACCTTACCTGTTGTCTGGAGAAGCATATTGGAAATCATAATCCAGCTTGAGAATGTTATTGTAATAGATCTCAATCTCAGTGCGAGCTTTCCAATTCTGACAACTTCAGGATCTCCCTTTCTGAAGAATCCAATAATCTGAGCTGGGAAACAGAACTCCATCAATGCAATGCAGAACAGGATTACGGCCAATATTCTTACACAGAACCAGAATCCTTCCTTTACTCGATCATACTTCTTTGCGCCATAGTTGAAGCCGCAAACTGGCTGATATGCCTGACCGATTCCGAGTACGACAGAGTTTGTGAATCCTGCAACCTTATTTGTTATAGACATAGCAGCAATAGCTGCGTCTCCAAATGGCTTAGCTGCTGTATTTAAAGCAATCATGGCAACAGAGTGAACACTCTGCCTACATAGAGATGGGAGTCCTCCAATATAGATTGACTTATAGTTCTCTCTAGAAATCTTAACAGCCTTCAATGATAGTCTTGCAGTACTTACTTTGAAGTGAAGTACCAAAAGAATTGCAAAGCTGACCATCTGGGAGACCATTGTTGAGAGAGCTGCTCCCTTTATTCCCATACCCATTGTGAATATGAATATAGGATCCATGAACATATTAAGAATGCCTCCAGTTGTTATGCCAATCATAGAGGAAGTTGCAAAGCCTTGGAATCTAAGCTGCTGATTAAGAACTATAGAACCAGCCATGAATGGAGCAGCAAGGAGAATATAATGCATATAATCCAATGCATATGGAAGGATTGTCTCTGTAGAACCTAAGAATCTAGCAATAGGTTCTTTGAATAAGAGACCTGGAATCATTACACAGAAACTCAATAAAAATGCAGAAAGAAAACCTGTTGATGCGACCTGATTTGCCCTATCTACATTATGCTTGCCAAGCTCCTTTGACATTGTAGTTCCAGTACCCTGTCCAAAGAAGAAGCCAATTGATTGAATGACAATCTGAACTGTAAGGCAAACACCTACTGCAGCTGAAGCAGAAGTGCTGATGCGACCAATGAAATAGGTATCAGCAGCATTATAGATAGTGCTGATCATATTTGTGATGATTGTTGGTACAGAAAGCTTCAATATGAGATCCCTAATAGGGGTCTCTGTCATCTGCCTATATTTATCTTCTGCATTAACCCTTGCCATATAAATGACTTACTCCACATTGAACTTTATTTCAATACTATCAAACAATGTTCTAAATTACCGTAATATTTTCAAGATTTGCTATTCAGAAAATGAAAACTCAATATAAAGAGATTTCTTGTCTTTTTTGTCAATCACAAGCATATTGGCTTCCTTTCCAAAGCCCTTATTATGGAGATTGACGAAATCTGTTGAGCATGTCTGTGGCTCTACGCATACAAATGAGAAGTCTTTCCCCGTATAGATTACAACATGGTTAAACTCATCGCTTCCAGAAATCTTCATTGTAAGATGATCGCCATAAAGAGCTGAGGAAATTACTGAATCAGACAGGAATACGCAGTCGACATCCAAGTTGTCCAAAGCAACGCCTTTTGAGAAATCAGCAGACTGGGTCTCGCCTGTAGGCAGCATCTGATCATCCATGAGCATTGCCTTTTCCAATGTTGAGGATACGGTCTTGAAAAGCTTTTTATCAAAGAATGGATGCAGTGCCAGTCCAAATGGGAAGGGATTATCCCCCCTATTTTCAATTGTAAAATCCCACCTAAGCTTATTGTCTTCTGTACTGATCTTAACCAAGAGTTCTATGTCATAAGGAAAGGTATCTGTTTTAGGATACAATGCACGTCCTGTGATTGAGCTTTCTGAAGCATCGATGATTTCAAAGCTTGTTTTTCTTGCAAAGCCATGACGGAAGGTCTTTACCTCGATTCCATCAAATAGATATTTATCGTCTCTTGTTCTATTGGGTGTTGGAAAAAGAATTGGAATTGCATAGGTCCTTCCCGCCTTCTTTTTCTCAAGATCACACTCAACAACCTCAATACCCTTGTATTTGAGAGATACGACATTCATTCCATCTTCAGGATCGATTTCTGATGATAAATAGCCATTGGAAATAGATAAATTGCCCATGAAACTATTTTATCATAGATTCAACTGCATAATTGCTAAAACCAAGAATATATTGGCAATGATATAAGTCAGCATGATTTTGAATGATGAAGATTCCTCATATCCAACGTTGTTGTAGACAATGCGACTGTCAGAGTAGCCAAAAATAACAACACCGAAGAATGCAAAAAGCCAAGCAATAATGTGCTCAATGCTGAAGAATGAGAACACAGCAATTGTCAAAGCAACGATTCCTGAACCATATAAAAGATATGGCAGTTCCTTGCCTGGTACCTTGCTATGAACCTTCTTAAGATATCTGTATAGGAAGAACAGAGAGAACATCACACCCACGAATGCTGCCACGAAAGAGAAACTGAAATGGGTAAAATAGACGATGTACATTATATGTCCTAACAAGAAGGACAATGCTCCTAAATAAAACAAAATAGCCTTTTTCTTGAATAGAAGAAGTAAGTCTCCCAGTGTGTAAAAAATAGCAATTAAAACTATGATTGAAGGCAATTGCAATACAATCTCATGCATATTGGCAAAGAGGAATATTGAAGTATACAGAAATGGAATGAGAAACATCTTTGAGATGTGACCAACAATCTCACGTCCATGATAACGTCTTCTATATAGATGGAGAATTGATGCTCCAATGAAAATCAATAGCGTAATAACGAACAACATAGAGTCATTCTATATTAATTTTAGCCATTTGAATACTTTTGGATAGTTTAAAATGTTGTTTCGAAAAACTAAACTCAACTTCAAGATTTCAAAAACCAATTTCTATATTGTGTTGGAGTAAGGGAATAAGAACGCTTGAATAGCCTTGAGAAATGTGAAGGCGATTCGAATCCTGTCTTATCTGCAATTTCCTCAATGTTGAATTGACTGTTCTCCAATAGTTTTGCAGCCTCAGATAGTCTATGAGTAATCAAGAACTGCACAGGAGATACCCCTAATGACTTTTGGAAGGTTCTGAGTGCTTCTCTATCTGAAACAAGCGCAGATGAGGCAATATCCTTTAGGTGGATATCATCCATGTAGTGGTCTTTGATAAAAGATACCATCTTCAAAAGTCTTTCATTTCTGAACTCTGGAACCTTCTCTGGATTCTCGCCTCTCTCCCTTATGAGAAAGAGGATAATAGAAGAAAGAATATCTCTAGCCTCAAGTTCATAGGCAAATAGCTTTTCTGTAACTATACCGTAGAGGTATTCAATCTTCTTTGCACTTCTTGAAGAGAGCGAGATCAAGCCTTCCTTTGAACTCATTAGAGGCATTATTGTTTTTGAGTATACGGGGCTGTCAATATCCTGCCAAAGTATTTCAGGAGAAAAGACGATAGAAACAATCTCAGCGCTATCTGAAGCACTCCTAATCATGTTCATTGTCCTTGGGGAAATAAAGACGCCTTCGCCCTCTCTAAGCGTAAAAGCTTGGAATCCATCGGATGCAATCACCCGAACAGAGCCTTTGATGGCACTTACAAGCTCTGCCTCCTCTCTGAAGTTCCAGCTGAGTTCCTTATCTCTCTGCAATATCACCTTTGTCCCAATCAATGGGAATGTTCCTGATAGTCTTTCCATTGTCGCTTTTATTATATATTTTGGCAGTATTTAGTCTATATGTTTGATTATTCTGTCGATATACTACATCTATGATCTCTACAATTCTAATCATCATCATATATATTTCCTTTATCTCACTAGGCCTTCCTGATTCTATGCTTGGAGCTGCATGGCCATTAATGCATCAGAGCTTAAACGTAGATGTTGCGGCAGCAGGAATTATTTCTATGACAGTTTGCGGTGGAACTATAATTAGTGCTGCAACCTACCCAATGATTGCAAGAAAGTTCAAGACTGCTCCAATTACTGCAATTTCTATTGCACTTACAGCATCTGGCCTTCTCTCTTTTGGGTTTATTAACAACTTTTGGGCACTGCTGCCTTTTGCTCTAATCCTTGGTCTTGGTGGAGGATGCGTAGACTCAGCACTAAATAACTATGTTGCACTTCACTACAAAGGAAGAGAGATGAGCTTTTTGCATGCATCGTGGGGCATTGGCACAACAGTTGGTCCGTTTTTGCTCTCATTCCTATTTGCTAGAAACCTCTCTTGGCAATATGGCTACAGATACCTTTCACTATTCCAGTGGGCAATTTGTGCTATCGTGACAATCTCAATCCCTCTTTGGAGCAAGATGAAGACTGTCAACAGCACAAATGATGGGGAAGAGATTGTTCCTGTAGGATACAGAGAAGCTATCAAGAGAAAGGGTTCTATTTATGCTCTGTTGGGCTTTCTTGCATATTGCGCTATGGAAAACACCGCAATGCTTTGGTCTGCATCTTATATGGTATCAAGAGGAATAAGCGAATCTGATGCTGCTATGTTCGCAGGTCTTCTATTCTGGGGAATAACATCAGGCAGAGTTGTGTCCGGCTTCATTACTGACCGTGTTGGCGATAAAAGAATGATCAGAGGTGGTATCTCAATCATCATACTGGGCGTTGCACTCATCATCATACTTCCTATCGAGTATATTTTCATAGGCCTGTTTATAATAGGATTTGGATATGGACCACTCTATCCTTGCATGATTCACCAAACACCATACCTTTATGGAAAAGATGCATCCTCAACACTCATGGGACTTGAAATGGCATCAGCATATGTGGGCTCAACATTCATGCCAGCACTCTTTGGTCTTTTATCAAATCATCTGACAATGAATCTCTTCCCATTCTACATCATGATTTTTATAGCTCTTTGCCTATTTGCTACAGAGAAGAAAGCCAAACTATATCGTTAAGAATTTCAGCCTTTATTCTCTATTACTATTCAATGTCGTTTTTGTTTATCTACCTCTTATTACACAAAAAGAGCCGATGGAATAACCAAGCGGCTCTATTAACAAGGGGGATTTACAAACAAAAGGTAATATCCCAAAACAAATCGTCAATGTTTTTTTCAAAAAAAAAATATGGTGGGATTTTCCCACCATAATCTATTATTCATCGCTTCCGTTGTCGATGCCTTCCTGACCCTGGAGCCAGTAAGCTGTAGCCTTTTCCCTATTCTTGGTTGCCATGAAAGAATCATAGCCATATGGCTTTGGAGCGTTCTTCTTTCTTCTTTCGCCATCTCTTCTAGGAGCTCTATCCTCAGCGCCTCTATCGCCTCTGTAGAATCTTGAAGTCTCATTCTCGCCATCTCTAGAGAAGCGTCTTTCCTCTCTGTCGAAAGGTCTTCTTTCGTCTCTGTCTCTTGAGAATCTTCTTTCATCTCTACCGAAGGATCTTCTATCGTCACGGTCGAAAGATCTTCTTTCGTCACGATCTCTGAATGAGCGTCTTTCGTCTCTATCAAAAGATCTTCTTTCGTCACGATCTCTAGATGGTCTTCTATCATCTCTGTCAAAAGATCTTCTATCATCGCGATCTCTATAAGAGCGTCTCTCATCTCTATCGAAAGATCTTCTATCGTCACGATCTCTATAAGAGCGTCTTTCGTCTCTGTCGAAAGATCTTCTATCATCACGATCTCTGAAAGAGCGTCTCTCATCTCTATCAAAAGATCTTCTGTCATCACGGTCTCTGTAAGAGCGTCTCTCATCAGAAGATTCTCTTCTATCTGATCTATCTCTGCGTCTCTCGTGATCACGCTGGTGAGTGTCTCTTCTACCTTCTCTTCTAGGTCTTTCTTCTCTCTCGCCCTCTCTCTTCTCGTCGAAGCTAAAGCTTCTTGATGAGGATCTTCTTTCTCTCTTTTCTCTTGTCTTTCCGCCATCATCGGAAAGTGTAAGCCTATCGAGGCTTGCGTCCTTTAATTCATCCATGTTTTTCTTCTTCCTGACAGCCCTTTCAATTCTCTGCATATCCGCTGTCTTTTCTAAAATCCACACCCTGCAACTCTTTCTCTTCTTTGAGAAGCCCTGGGCATGCACCTCACCGGTGATCTCACGCACTTTGAAGTATGGTCCGAGTTTTCCTTTTTCGAACCTGAATCCCTGGAGATTCTCGGAGAAGACAACTGCTCCACCCTCCACAAGAAGCATATTGATTCTAGAAAGGAAACCAAGGTAGTCCTTTTGTACATCAAAATCCTCAGCCTTGTGAGAGTTGGAGAAAGCAGGAGGATCAAAGATGACTAAGTCATATTTATCTCCTCTTTCAATTGCCTGATCCAAGAATGCACTGGCATCCATTGTTACTACACTATACTTTTTCTGATCTAAGAAACCATTTGCATCGAGGTTTCTTCTAGACCAAGCTGAATACACATTTGATAAATCAACAGAAAACACACCTTCTTCGTACGATGTCACCGCAACCGCATCCAAATC
>JAGBWX010000067.1 GCA_017629575.1 Spirochaetales bacterium
CTTGGCAAGAGTTGCAGCGGGTGCACTAGCTAAGCAATACCTAGAGAAAGAAGGTATTACAATCACAGCTGGCGTTACAGCAGTAGGATGCGTCGAGGCAACTGAATATGAATGGAATCCCCCATTCCCTGCCCCACTCTACGCACCTGAGTGCAAAGAACGAGAAGATATGATTGCCATCATAGAGAAGATGCGTAGCTGCTCTGACTCTATTGGTTCTATTGTAGAGTGCCATATCGACGGACTTCCTGTAGGTCTTGGTGATCCTGTCTTTGACAAGCTTGATGCACTTTTGGCAAGAGCTATCTTCTCAATAGGCGCTGTTAAGGGCTTTGAGATTGGTAACGGATTCAATGCTTCTAAAAAGTGTGGCAGTCAAAACAATGACCAAATGACGATGAAAGATGGCAAGCCTTGCTTTGAGACAAATAATGCAGGTGGAATCCTTGGCGGAATTTCCAATGGAATGCCTGTAGTAATGAGAGTTGCATTCAAGCCAACTCCATCTATCTCAAAAGCTCAGAAGACCGTCACAGATAATGGCGAAGATGCTGTTATTGAAATTACAGGAAGGCATGATCCATGCATAGGACCTAGGGCTGTTGCAGTTGTTGAGGCAATGGCTGCAGTCACAGTAATGGATGCATTATTGGTAGAGAGGGCATATGGAAAATAATAGACCACTTACAATACAGTCAGACAGAACAATGCTACTGGATGTCCACTCTCCTTATGCAAAAGAGTGCAGAGAAGATATCATTGCATTTGCAGACCTCATAAAGAGTCCAGAGCACATTCATACATATTCTCTTTCAAACATATCGCTTTGGAATGCAATATCCTCTGGCATCAGTGCTGAAGATATCCTAAATAGACTTAAGAAATGGTCAAGATTCGATATAGACCAGAAGATTCTTTACTTCATCGAAGACCAGGCAAGAAGATTCGGCGACTTCGTATTAGAGGAGTTTGATGAGAAAAATCTCATTCTCAAAGTCAGAAGAAAGATATTCTTCCTCCAGCTTGAAGCAGATAGAAATCTCAAACAATACCTTCAGCCAAACGATGGCGAGTCATTCCTTGTAGATAGAATGCATAGAGGAACGCTCAAGATTGCACTGATTAAGCTTGGCTTCCCTGTAGAGGATAGGATTAAGCTCTCAAAGGGCACTCCTATCAAAATCAACAAGCAAGATAGCTTTAATTCTAGAGATTACCAGGATGAGGCAGTATCTAGCCTAATGGGCAAGGGAGAGCTTGGAACCGGCTTTGGAACCATCGTGCTTCCTTGTGGTTCAGGAAAGACTATCGTCGGCATTTTATCAATGCTTAGACTAAAGACAAGAACTCTCATTCTCTGCCCTAATGTTGCATCTGTTCATCAATGGATTAGGGAAATCAAGAGCAAGACAGATATCACAGATGATATGATTGGCGAATACTCTGGCGAAAGAAAAGAGATAAAGCCGATTACTGTCTGTACTTATCAAGTATTGACCTGGAGACCTGGAAAAGATGAGGACTACCCTCATTTCTCAATCTTCAGAGATGGTGGATGGGGTCTTATCATCTACGATGAGGTGCATATGCTTCCTGCTCCTGTTTTCAGAATCACAGCAGAGCTTCAGGCAATCCACAGAATTGGCCTTACAGCAACCCTTGTCAGAGAAGATGGCAGAGAGGATGAGGTATTCTCTCTCGTTGGTCCTAAGCGATATGACACACCTTGGGCTGAGCTTGCCGAAAGAGGTTTCATTGCAAAGGCATATTGCCATGAGATAAGAATCCCACTTCCAGAGGAAGATGAGGTCAAGTATGCCCTTGCATCCAAGAGAGAGAAGTTCAGAATTGCGAGCTGCAACAAGAATAAGATTGCTATAGCAGAAAAGCTTATCGAGAACCACAGCGATGATCAAATCCTCATCATCGGTCAATATCTTGAGCAGCTTGATGAGTTCAAGAAGCACTTTGGATACGAAATAATCACAGGAACAACCTCAAACAAGAAGCGCGATGAGCTATATAGTGCCTTTAGAGAAAAGAGAATCAAGGTTCTGATTGTATCTAAGGTTGCTAACTTTGCCATAGACCTTCCTGATGCGTCTGTCGCAATACAGGTATCTGGAACGTTTGGCTCAAGACAGGAAGAAGCTCAGAGACTTGGAAGAATCCTTAGACCTAAAGCTAGGGATAGCCATTTCTACTCTGTAATAACAGAATATACTGAGGAAGAGGACTTTGCGACTAACAGACAGAAGTTCCTCTCCGAGCAGGGCTATAACTATTCTATAGAAAAGAGATTTGTATGAGTTATTTATCAAGGCTATATACATCAAGCGATAATGAAAAAGAGCTAGATAGCTACATGCATGAGCATGAGCTGGAGCTCTTGATGGCTACAGATGACAAGACATCATCCCTTCTATCTGCCATCGCGCTTGGCTATAGCTTTGACAAGATTAGCCCTAATGATACTTCAATGCTTGAAGCAAAGGGCTTTATCAAGAAGGTTGAGGATGAGTATATTCTTCTAGAGCGAGGAAAGAGGATTGTATCTGACTATCCACTCTTTGGTGAATACCAAAAGACTAGAAAGTATCCTCTCTCATTCTTCCCAATACTCATTGCATCAACCATTTCCAAAGAGCTTAGTTCAAGAGCAACTCATTGGACTAGATACTTTGCTTCAGACTTCTTCACAAACATATTCCCTTCAAGGGATAAAGAAGAACTTTCAAGAGCTGCCATTACCTCAGTTAGAGCACTCCTTGATCTAGGAGTACTTAGAGATAACCTTGGCAGAATGACTATAAGAAAAGACTCTAGCCTTTCCTTCATGAGCCTTAGGGAAGAGGATAAGCTCAGTTGGATTCTTTATCCTAACTTTACTGACATTGAGAGGGAGAAGGCTGCAAAGGCAATCAATCTACTATTTAGACTAAGAGGAATCAAGGAAGATGAAATTGATATTTATCTCTCTAGAATAGAAGCAATTACAGGATTTAGAATCGATAACCTAAATCCATTCTACGACTTTAATGTTCTCTACAGGGAAGATGGAATAATCAATGCAACCGAAATTGACTATACTCCAGCCGAGGATGGAATTCTATCTTCTGATTTCACTCTTTCCTATAGTGGCTACACAGATAGTCCACTTTATTTGCTCTGTCAGCCAGAGAAGGCAGATGTTACAGTGCTTTGGACTCTTACAAGAAAGAGCTTAAAGTCAGCATTCTCACTTGGCTATAAGCCAGCTGAAATAAAGGAAATCCTCAATTCCATCTCTAGAGAAGCTCTTCCAGATACTCTAGATGCAAGAATCGATGGCTGGTATGAATCATTCTCATCCCTCACTGCTGAACGTGGAGTAATCCTCACCTCAGACAGCAGAAATGCCAAGATGCTTGATTCTCTGCCCCTATTGAAGATACATATCCTTTCCCATCCATCTGAGAACATCTTCATCATGAATCCATCCACAGAGGAAGAATGGAGACGAGTTCTACAGTTCTCTGGCTTTGACATGCTTGGAGAGACTAAGGGATGGGAAATGCATAGGCCAGAAAGAGAGCCAGAATTTGTAAAATACGCAGTTCCAGCACCATTGAAAGCAAAGCGTGAGGTTCCATTCTCAAAGAATCTCAGGAAAATGCTTCTAGCCTCATCTGGCAATAAACTTAGAAGAATGCTTGTTGAGTCTGGATTTATCTTTACAGAGGATGCCAAGGAATTTGTTGAGACTGTCGAGGGACTCTACTATCAGGAGAAACTCAGAACAATCAATGAATCAATCATAGAAAATGACAATCTCTACATCGAGACAGCAAAGGGCACAATTACAATCGACAAGCCGCTATCAATAGAAAAGAATGAGGATTGCCTCACTCTCATCACAGATTCAAGAAGCTATAATGTCGATAAAATCTGGAAAGTCGGAAGATTGCCTGGCTATATCAAATCTCTGGATTGAGATTCTTGGGATAGTGATATCCAGTAAATGCCTCAAACTGAAGCTTGCCCTGCTCAATAAGCATCTCAGCACCAAAGTGAATTCTGCATCCACACCTCTCTGCTTCTTTTAGAATCTTTGTGTACTTTGGCTTATAGATGATATCGTAGACAATCTCCTTGCCACTGAACTTAAAGCCTTCGATTGGATTACAATCAGCATCAGAATCCAAGCCAACGCTTGTTGTCTATACAATAAGATCCATCTTATTCTCGTAGTTCTTGGCATTTTCAAGACTGTCGTACTGACAGAGGTTAGCAATCGCAAGCTCCTTTGCTTTATCAAGAGTTCTATTAATGACAGTTACCTTCACATCTCTGTTTCTAAGAGCCTTTACAATCGACTTTGCTGCTCCACCAGCTCCAATTACCATTGCACTCTTGATTCTTCCACTCTCAATATCTTCCTGAATTGGAGACAAGAAGCCATAGTAATCAGTATTCATGCCCTTCCACATATTAGGCACTCTTACGACTGTGTTGCAGGCTCCAATCTGCATTACTTCCCTTGTGATATTGCCAAGGTATCTCAAAACCTCATTCTTATATGGGATAGTGACGGAGAAGCCCCTAATCCTTATCTTCTCAGCTAGCTGGAAGAAAGAAGCTACATTATCTACTAAGAATGGAACATATATTGCATTGTATCGAATCTGCTCAAAGCCCGGGTTGTGGATAAACGGTGATGATGAATGAAGAACTGGATTTCCAATAATGCCATAGACAGCTGTAGCATCATTCACCTTATCGGCCTTGTAGAGATTCTTCAATATGCTTGGTGGGATGTGTCCAGGAGCTACAGAGTTATCTGAGGCAAATGTAAGCAGAGAGCCAAGCTTTCTATACAGGATTCTTGTACATACGCCATATCCGCCCATGCCAATTACGATCTTTTCGCAATCTGGAAGCTCTTCAGATATCCTAAAGAGCTTGATTACATCAGCAATCCCCCTAGGCGTTACAGCAATCTTAGCTACATCTCCCCTATCTCTAAGCCTCTTTATGCGAGCAAAGATATCTTCAGGGACTCCCTCAAAATCATGTAGGGAACGGATGATCTTAACGCCCTTTTCACGAGCAACGAGCTCTATGTCGTTTCGCTTGATATCATCCTCGATATCGACATAGCTGAAGTTTCCCTTTTCAAGCATCTCGATGATGAGCTGCCTTCTAGCTTTCTCTGACTGACTGAACTTACCACCATCCTGAACTCTCCTAAGAGTGAGAATTACAGGAATATCCACTAAGGATGGAAATGAAAAAGCCTCCCTCTGCTCGTCTGCAGAGATAAGATCTAGCCTAAGTTCGCATATATCGATAAACTGGCGGTTCTTTTTTACCTCTTCAAGACAGTTTGCTAAAGTTCCGCCAGATAAAGTCAGACAAATCACGTGGAATTCTCCTCAACGTAAAGAATACCACTTTCTCAATAGAGTTTCCAATATGAAATTGAAAAAGGGCCGAAGCCCTTTTTATCATAAAGGATCAAAAAGCCTTAATGCATCTAATAACGTTGTCTACAGTGAGGAATAGGTCATCCATTGCTCTTTCTCTTGCCTCAAGATATGAAACAGCAACTCTGTTGATTGAGAAGATTCCTGTTACGCCTTCTTCATATGCCTTTTCAACGCTGTCTCCAATGTCGCCAACAAATGCAAGCACCTTCTTATCAAGCTTCTTGGCTCTTCTA
>JAGBWX010000068.1 GCA_017629575.1 Spirochaetales bacterium
TCGGAAGTAAGTACGAGTCAGATATTTTCTCCGTTGGTGCGAAGATAAGATATAAAGCTCATGGAGAACAGGGAATCAGAGTAAGAACCAATCAGAATCAGACAATACATCACGCAGATTCAGTTTGGAATCTAAACCTCACAGGAACAGTAGAGCATGCTGTTTCACTCATGTTGAATGGAAGCTGGAACATAACCCCATCTATTTCAATCAATGGTGCTATTGCACAGCACATTATTACAAACTATAAAAACGAAGAAGGCACCAAGTTAAGTAACTCTCAGTTCACATTGGGTCTGGTATTCAAAGCTTGGTAATTAGTAAAGAGGAAGCAATGAAAAAAACGATATTTACTGTAGTACTATTAGTTTTGTCTCTCTCATTGATCAATGCATCAAGCCTATCTCAGCAGCTCTATGATGCAACAGATAGAGAATACATTGAAACAATAATGCTCTGTCAGGCATCTGGCGTTTTAGGACCATCTGCAGTAACTCCTATCACGGGAGAGGAGCTGATCATTGCTTTAGATAGAATAGACAAGAACACTCTCTCTGATAGACAGAAGTCTATTTATGAAAGCCTTTATGCTTCTTTGGGCAGCTATTATGAAAAGGCTAGCCTAGAATTCTTTACTGACATCTCACCAACAGTCTTCCTCACAGATAGATATGAAGGCAATTTCTCTAGGGATGATTACTATGCAATTGATTACAAGGATGAAAGACCTGGTGTCGATATCGGAGCTGTTGCCACATATGGAAAGAACATTGTCATTGAAGGTTCCTATCCTTTAATCAACACAGAATTAAAGAACAAGGGTGTATACCTTACAAGCCTTGATTGGCTAATTAACTTCAGAAATGGCACAGTCAACACCTTTGGTGGCAAAGATAAGTCAATGATGAACAGGGACCAGCTCCCAGATAATGCTAGAGGAAGCATTGGCAACGAGTACATTAACCTTGCCTTTGGAAGAACAAAGCATAGCATGGGAAGTGGCTTTACTGGAAACCTCATGATTGGAGACAACTTCAGATACCAGGAAGTTGCTAAGTTCACACTCATGGGCAACTGGATGACATACAACATTTCATTAACACACTTCGACCAGCAGTTGGGAAAAGACCAAATGCAGTATCCTGCATTCGGAGGAATGCATCAGACAAGAGTCGTCCATCGAATGGATATCAACATCAAGAATGTTGCAAGAGTTGCAGTAAATCTTGGAACTCTATACCAAGCTGACTCTGCCTTTGACATTAGATTCTTAACACCATTCATTATCTCCCACCACTACTACAACTTTGCAGACTCCCAGATAATCAATGACAATCCAATAGTCAAGGATGAGGCAAACAATATCTTTGGCATTGAAATTGAAGTCTCACCTATTAAGAACCTCAAAATTACAATGCAAGGTGTATTGGACCAGTTCCAGCTCCCAACAGAGAATCAGGATGCTCTCCCAATGGCTATGGGCGGTCTACTAAATGCATCCTACGCATTCTATAAAGATGACTACAGACTCTCAATGTGGGCGGAAGGCGTATACACAATGCCTTACCTCTATCTAAACTTCAAAAAAGATAAAGTCGAAACAATCAAGGATGGAAATATCGTTGTCTCATATGTTCCAAACTACAACTATGACTTTATATTTGGGTACACCAGAAGAGAGAACTGGAACAAGGACCTTGACGATATAGCCTTCTCTGGATATCCATCTGGACCAGACACAATTGTTGCAGCGCTTGGCTTTGACTACATGAACTATGACATCAACCTAAGACTGTTTGGATTCTTGAAATACCAGGCACATGGAGAACAGGGCTTCAATACAGATTCCTTCGAAGGTTTCCAAGATAAGAAGACTCCTTCTGGAGTTCCAGAGACTATGATTGCCGCCCACTTAGGCTTCTCATGGCAGGCACTACCAAATCTGGAAGCATTTGGAGGTGCACAATTAACTTGCTTCAAAAACTTCGGAAACATCGAAGGCGAAAAGCTTAACAAGATGCAGGGCTATATAGGATTCACTTGGAGATATTCTTCATTGTCAAAGTAGCGTTAGGAGAAAACATTGAAAATCTTGATTACGACAGAGTTCTATCTACCACTTGAATGCGGTGTAACAACTGCAGTCATCAATCTCAGACGTGGTCTTGAGACTTTGGGCCATGAGGTTAGGATTCTGACTATATCAGGAGGAAATGAAAGCTACGAGAAAGATGGCGTTTATTACATTGCAAGCAAGGGCAAGCAGCTCTATCAAGACTCCTACTACGCAATCAATAGAAACATTCCTATCGTGAAGGACGTCATAAAGTGGAAACCAGATATCATAAACTCCCACTGTGAGTTCTTCACGCTGCACTTTGCAAAGAAGATTGCTAAAAAGCTTTCAATACCTATCGTTCAGACTTGCCATACAGACTTTGAATCATATGGCCTTCACTTCATGAAAAGCAAAGGCCTTTGGAAATTCCTCGTAAAGACTTTTGTTCCCCTCTTCATCAAGAAAGCTGCATATGTAACATGCCCATCAGAGAAGCTATATGACCTTTTGAAAGGCTATGGCGTCAAAAATCCTTTAGAGATTGTGCCTGTTGGATTGGATTTGAACGTATTCTTCCAAAGATTGACGGCTGAGGAAAGAAGGATTTTGAGAACAGAACTCAAAGTCAATGAAGATGATACTCTGTTTATCTCAGTATGCAGACTCAGCAAGGAAAAAAAGGTCGATGAACTGATCAGACTGTTCAACCTAATCAATAAAGACAATCCAAAGACAAAGCTTTTGATTGTTGGTGGTGGCGAAGAGGAA
>JAGBWX010000069.1 GCA_017629575.1 Spirochaetales bacterium
ATGCACCAAAGCCAGAACCAGGAGTTACTACAACGTGCGCCTTATCCAAGAGGAAATCGAAGAATTCCCAGCTGGACATACCCTTAGGACACTTAGCCCAGACATATGGGCTATTTACGCCGCCAAAACACTCAAGTCCAGCCTTCTCGAGACCTTCCTTGATAATCTTTGCATTTTCAAGATAGTAGTCAACAAGCCCCTTGCACTCTGCTCTACCTTCTGGAGAAAGAGCTGCAATTCCGCCAGCTTGAGCAACATTGGAAGCACCATTGAAGTATGTGCACTGTCTTCTATTCCAGAGTCTATGTATTGTTCCAGGCTCTGCGTTATCAGCCTCAAGGCCCTTTGGAACGATTGTCCAACCAAGGCGAACACCTGTAAAGCCTGCATTCTTTGAGAATGAATTGATTTCGATAGCGCACTTCTCTGCACCTTCGATTTCAAAAATAGTTCTTGGATAGCCCTCTTCTCTGATGTAGTCAACATATGCAGCATCATAGATAATGATTGCCTTTTCTCTCAGAGCGTAGTCAACGAAAGTCTTAAGCTGGTCGTACGTTGCAACAGCACCTGTTGGATTGTTTGGGAAACAGAGATACATAAGGTCTACATGGCACTCTGGAGGAGATGCAACAAAGCCATTTTCTGCATTTGATGGCATGTAAACAAGGCCTTTATAACCCATTAGAGCCTCTGAGTAGCCTTCGCTTCTTCCACCTGCTACGTTGGAGTCTACATATACAGGATAAGCTGGATCCTGAACAGCTACGATGCTATCGCGAGAGAAGATCTGCTGGATATTTGCAGCATCGGCCTTTGCACCATCGGATACAAAGAACTCTGTAGCCTCAAGCTTTACGCCATATTCTCTCTCATAGAGATCCCTGAGGGCCTCTCGCAATGGAGTATCACCCTGCTCATCGCCATAGCCTGTGTATGTATTTCTATCTGAGAGAAGATCAAGCTTCTCCTTCATCTTAGAGACAATATATGGAGTTAGAGCCTCTGTTGTATTGCCGATTCCAAGGCGAAGCACCTCAACACCAGGATTGCTCTCCTGCCAAAGTCTTGTTCTTCTTGCAATTTCAGGGAAGAGATATCCTGATGCCAAAGATAGGAAGTCCTCATTGACTCTTGCCATTAGATTCTACCCTCCTTGATATCAGCCTGCATCTTTTCGATTGTATTGATGAGAATCTCTCTATGTTCTTCCTTCTCAAGTGGACACATTGGAAGGCGGAAAATCTCCTTGCACTGACCTGCATATGCCATGACAGTCTTGATTGGGATTGGGTTTGTTTCGATGAAACAGACCTTGAAGAAATCGCTGAGCCAAGCATTGAGCTGGTCTGCTCTCTCATAGTTGCCATCGAGAGCTGCATGGATCATTTCAGTCATTTCCTTAGGGAAGATGTTTGATGCTACTGAGATAACGCCATCTCCTCCATTCTTAATGAGTTCGAGAGAGAGATTGTCATCGCCAGAGAGAACAGAGAAGTCCTTCTTTCTCTGTGCAATAACGTCGCACATCTGATCCATGTTGCCTGAAGCTTCCTTAACAGCAACGATATTTGGGCACTCATTCTCAAGTCTTGTGAGAGTCTCTGTCTCAAGGTTGATTCCTGTTCTGCCCTTGATATTGTAAAGAATGCAAGGGATGGATACAGACTCTGCAATAGCCTTGAAATGGAGGTAAAGACCCTTCTGTGTAGGCTTGTTGTAGTAAGGGTTTACTAGAAGAACAGCATCTGCTCCAGCATCCTGGGCATGCTGAGAAAGAGAGATTGCCTCGCTTGTAGCATTTGAACCTGTTCCTGCAATTACTGGAACTCTGCCTCTTGCGTACTTAATTGTCTGAGCGATTACTCTATCATGCTCCTCGTGGGAGAGTGTTGGGGACTCGCCTGTTGTTCCACAAGGTACAAGACCGTCTACGCCTGCTTCAATCTGTGCATTTACGATTCTCTCAAGAGCTGCGTAATCTACTGTGTTGTATTCTGTAAATGGTGTGATGAGGGCTGTGAATACACCTCTGAACCTATTCTTCATATATCATTCTCCCAATAATTCGCTAATGTAATCGTCCAATGTCATAAGACCGGACTTGTTTGATGAAATAAGCCATCTTGCAACCGCAACAGCACCACGTGCAAAGCCCTCGCGAGATCTTGCGTGGTGAACAAGAGAAATTGTATCTGCTGGGCTATCGATTGTAATTTCATGGAGGCCTGGCTCAAAGCCTACACGCTCGCTTGTAATTTGAAGTGCATTTGAAGCAATTTTGCCTTCGCTGTTTCCAAGAAGGATTTCACTCTTTCTATCGACAGAGGCAATGATTTCATTTGCAATCATCAAAGCTGTTCCAGAAGGACTGTCTGCCTTACCTGTATGATGGACTTCTCTTAATGAAATGTCATATTCAGGAACTCTGTTAACAAGCTCAGATGCCCGTTTAGCAATCTTTAGGAACATGGCAACGCCAATTGAGAAATTGCCGGAGTAAAGGATCTTTGCATCCTCACCCATTAATGAGATCAGCTTATCCTTCTCGCTGTACCAGCCTGTTGTACCAACAACTGCTGGGATGCCCAAGTGAGAATACATGATCATGTTGTCCATTGCAGCTGAAGGATGCGAAAAATCTATAACTACATCTGCATCGCTTACGCTCTCTGCATTGAGAACTCTGTGAGTAACTCTCCCATCTTCAGAGATGGGATCGATAATAGCTGCAGGGCTATCCCCCATCTCCTCTAAAACGGAAAGAATATTCTTTCCCATTCTGCCAAAACCAACTATTGCTACCTTCATATTCTTACCCAGCGATAGATTATCAAAATATCACATCAATGTCTATATTATAACATAATGTTATTATAATAACACTATTTGCGCTTTTTATTCTTTCTTTCCTCGTCTTTCTGCTGGCTCAGGCGGAAGAAATCTGCCATTGTACCACCACCGAAGTCCGAATTGGATGCAAAGGAATTGTTTCTTTCCCTTCTAGGCTCTGAGAAGCGTCTTTCATCCCTCTGTCTGCTTGAATCTCTATAAGCCTTCTTGGATTCTTTAACGACCTCGATTTTAGTCTCGTACACCGCCTTAGGAACCTTGACGCCACTCTTTTTGTTGATTACTACCTTAATCTTTCCATCAGCTGTCGTTGTCATCTTCTTCTGAGGTTCAGCAGCGGCTATCTTGATTTTTACCTCTCTCTCCTCATACTGGCAGCTAAGACGTTGG
>JAGBWX010000070.1 GCA_017629575.1 Spirochaetales bacterium
GAAATATTTAAATGCAATGCGATTACAACAAATTGAAGATGTGTCTGGTGTTTCCATTCCGGTCGCATTGGGAATGTTGCAACATTTCGGCAAGCTAGAATGGCGTCAATTTTCTAAATATAAAGTACGTGTAAGAGAATTAGTTCCAAATGAATTAATTATGGGGTGAAGTACGTAGTGTATTTTTTCTAACCTTAATTTAATACTATGCTTTCATCGCTAATGCTAGGTAAGTATACATAAGAATCAAAAATGTATATAAAAATCTCTTTTGTAAAAAAACAGGAATGTAACAGACTTTACCTTATGTGGCATAAATGAAATACTTCTAAAGGTTATTTTTTGACAGTGGAGAAATGAAATGTTTGTACCAGTTTTATTATTTGTCCTTGGTTTAGTTTTATTGATCAAGGGTGGAGATTGGTTTGTAGATGGAGCAGTTGCTATTGCTCGTCGTTATCATATTCCAGATATCCTCATTGGCGCTACAGTAGTATCTATTGGAACTACTATTCCAGAAGTTCTCGTATCATCAATGGCTGCTGCATATGGCCAGAGCCAGACTGCATACGGTAATGCTATTGGATCTATTATCTGTAACACAGCTCTCATTGCTGCTATCACAATTGCAGTAAAGCCTGCTGGAAACGTAAGCACAAAGTCTTTGAGACTCCCATTGGGATTCTTCTTTGCGGCTGCTGCTATTTATACAGCCGTTGCTTATACAACAGGTTATTTCTCAAGACCTATCGGTATCGCACTTCTTTGTATGTTTGCTGTCTATATGATTCTCACAGTAAAGAAGGCTTTCTCAGGTACTATTGAGGTTGAGGAAGAAGAGGGCGAGGAAGATGAAAAGCCAATGTGGAAGAGCATCCTGCTTTTAGTTGTTGGAGCTGCAGTAATTGCAGTAGGTGCAGACCTTCTTGTAGACAATGGTAAGATCATTGCGGCAGCACTTGGCGTTCCTGAGTCTGTAATCGCACTTACATTTATTGCACTTGGCACATCCCTTCCAGAGCTTGTTACAGCAATTACATCACTTGCTAAGGGCCATAGCAGCCTTTCACTTGGAAATATCATCGGTGCAAACCTCTTCAATCTCGTACTTGTAAGTGGTACAGCTATTTCAATCAATCCATTTACAATTCCAGCAGATAAGACAATTGCAGGCATGAATGCATCATTGGTTGTTGACGTTCCTCTCATGTGGTTCGTAATGCTTCTGCTCTCTATTCCTGCAATTTGCAAGGGTAAGCTCTATCGCTTCCAGGGAATCATCCTCTTAACAATCTATTTTGCATACGTACTCTTCCAGTTCTTCCTCTAAATCGATTGGAAAGAACTAGATAAAGGCTTGTTTCCAACAAAGGAAGCAAGCCTTATTTCTTTTAGAAATATATTCTGTTTTCTTCATCTTCTGGTATTCTTGCATTAATGAATAGGAAGATATCATAGAAGAAGTCATCCATGCCTCTTGGATATACATTGTATCCAGTTGCATCTATTGTGCTTCCATCGCTTAGAGTCATGAAGAGTGAGTAATGCATATCTGCATCAAGCACTCCATTGAGAGTTTGAGACTCATTGAACCCATTCCAGCCAAGAACTCCATACTTTTCAATTAAATCCTCGATTGATTTAAGTTCTTCAATATCTACTTTTAATACAATTGCAGTTTCATCTTCACCTTTGGTAGATGCAAAAGAGAAGTAGCTGTTTTCGTCCAAATCCAAAGGGTATGTATAGGTCATTTTTAGATATACGCCATCAGACGCTGCACTGATGATGCAATATGGCTCACGCATTGAGCCTTGGCGTGAGATGAACAAATTTGTAAGATGGACACCTTCAGATAACTCTATGCTTTGCAGTGGTGTGTCTGTATCATTCTTTGGTTTTGTACAGCATGATAGCAATGTCAAAGATAGCAGCATAATTATTGCAAGAACAAGAATAGATCTGATTTTCATCCCAGGCTCCTGTAGAGTTATTCTTTACAGAAATTATAGCATGCAATAAATTAGATTCGTTTCTTTAACTCTTCAACAACTAAAATGTCTGCAGGGAGCCATCTGGCAGCGTCGAGGTCTTTTGAGGATATCCAGCTAATTGCCTGATGCTCGTTGATGTGCATTTCTGTGACATCTGCAGATGCAAGATAGCAATCCATTGTCAGATGGAATGTAGGGTAGTCATAATCGATTGTTATAAGAAAATCATCAATCTTTATATCGAGATTAAGCTCTTCCTTAATCTCTCTGATCGCTGCAGCTTCTCCAGTTTCTCCCGCTTCGCGCTTACCGCCAGGAAACTCCCAGTAGCCTTTGTAATCGCCATAGCCACGCTGTGCAATCAATATCTTATCTTCGTTGATTATGATTGCTGCACTTACCCTTATAGTCTTCATATGAGAAGACTAACACTATTATTGATGCTTTTCTAGTTTATGCAGGGTAGTGAACTCCTCTATGGCTTCCTCTGCGGCCTTATTGAGAGTCTTCCCATTATTGAAGGCATAAAAGGATAGTCTTTTATGGAGCTCTGGGGAAATTCTTACATTGAACATACCGCTATAAGCTTTCTCAGGAGCTTCTCCAAGCTCCTTGCAGATGTATATGTAGTCATCTACAGCTGCATGGAATTCATCCTCAATGCTCTCTGCTGAAGTGCATTCAAATTCTATAACTTCATTGATTCCCTCAATCTTGCCATGCAAGGTCTTGTCATGGGCTGAGTATAGGATCTTGGTGTAATATCCCCTGTAGCGCAAAATATTTCCTGTCATGGACAAAAGATAATGCCTAATTAAGCTTTTGCACTTCTTTTTTCATCTAGCTGTGATAGCTCTCTAAATACAGTGAGCCTCATTGTTGTATATGCAGCGCCACCACCAATGAGATTGCTTATTGGCTCTGCAAGCATAACGCCATCGATTGAGAAGAACTTTGGAAGGATCAGTGTTAGTGGAACAACGATGATTACCTTCCTAAACAGAGAGAAGAATGTAGCTCTCTTTGCTTTTCCAAGCCCTACGAATGTCTGCTGCGCAGTTGTCTGGAAGGACATGAAGATAAAGCCGAAGAAATAGATCTGGAGACTATATACAGAGGCATCGATGAGTGCCTGGTCTGTTGTGAAGATGCCAGAAAGCTGTGATGGGAACAAGAATACAATAATCCATGTCAGGGCTGAAATGAGGAGCGTGTAGTAAAGCATTGAGTTTGAGGCGCTCTTTACGCGCTTTCCATCGCCCATGCCATAGTTGTAGCTCATTACAGGCGTTGCACCGCTTCCGATGCCCAATAGTGGGGTAGCGAAGATATCTCTAATTGAGTTCAGGATTGTCATTACGCCAACATATAGGTCTCCACCATATAGGAGGGCCATCTTGTTGCAGACAATCTGAACAATAGAGTTTGTAGCTCCCATTGTGAAGCCACTCATTCCGAGGCCCATAATCTTCAGCGAGCGCTTCTTTTCAAGCTTCATATATCTCTTTTCTATTCTTACTTCAGGAGATTTGCCTACAAGGAAGGATAGAACAAAGATCATTGAAATAGTCTGGCTTATTACTGTGGCAACAGCAGCGCCCTCTACACCCATGTTGAGCCCAAAGATAAACAGCGGGTCGAGGATGATATTCAATACAGCGCCAATTACTGTTGTTGCCATGCCCATTACAGAGAATCCCTGTCCTGTAATGAATGGATTCATTGAAAGGGTTAGAAGAACTGGAATAGATCCGAGTGCATAGATTGTCA
>JAGBWX010000071.1 GCA_017629575.1 Spirochaetales bacterium
GCAAATACAGTGCTTGAAGAGCTTGAGACCGTATCAACAACGGCAGATCAGCCAAGGCTCAGATCAATGCTGGGCGCGTTCCTCTTCTCAGATGACGATGTATTTAAGAAAGTTGGCATCCTCTCTGGTGGTGAGAAATCAAGACTTGCCCTATTGAAGATTCTTCTCCATCCATCAGACCTGCTTCTTTTGGACGAACCAACAAACCATTTGGATATCAATGCAAAGGAGATGCTCCTTAAGGCAATACAGGCATACACAGGAACTGTCATCTTCGTCTCACATGACAAGCACTTCATCAAAAACCTTGCTACAAAGATCCTCTACGTAACAGAGGAAGGTCCAGAATTCTTCCAGGGCGGCTATGACTACTTTGAATACAAGCTTGAAGAAAAGGAAGCTCAATGGGAAATCAAGCGCAAGGAAGAAAAAGCTAAGGAAAAGGTCGTAGAGGAAAAGAAGTCTGGCCAGCTATCTCACGAGGAGATGAAGGCAAAGAGAAATAGAATCAGGAACCTTGAAAGAGAGATTGAAAAAATCAATGCACAGATGGAAGCCTCTGAGAAGAAGCTCTCTGAACTCTCTACTGAGATGGAAAAGCCTGAAGTGTATTCAAATGCGGCAAAGATCACAAAAGTAATGAAGGAAAAGGAAGCTCTTGAAGCAGCCATGGAGGAACTTGAGATGACATGGCTTGAGAAGAATGAGCTCTTGGAGGCTGAAAATGCAGCGCTATAATGAGCCAACAGAACTTCAGCTAGAGTTTTCAAAAGCATATCCATCACTTGTACTCGCATCCTCATCTCCAAACAGAAGAGGACTATTGGAAAAAGGCGGGAGCAAGGTAACTGTATTCTCACCTGATGTAGATGAAGAAAGACACAATATGACTCCTGTAGAGGCTATGCTCTCCATTGCAGAGGCTAAGCTGAATGCTTATCTAAATAGCCCAGCCTTTGACGAGAATCTTCCTGCAATTGCAGCAGATACTCTGGTAATGATTGATGATATCTTAATCGGAAAGCCTAAGGATGAAGAGGATGCTAGAGCTATCCTCTCCCACCTCAGTGGAAGAACGCAGACTGTTTACACAGCAACAGGCCTATACATCCCAGGAAAAGGCGCTGACGTATTTATAGATAGCGCAGATGTAATCTTCTACAAATTATCTCAGTCAGATATCGATAGTTATATTGCAACTGGCGAATGGAGTGGCGCTGCAGGTGGATATAGACTGCAGAAGACAGGCCACAATCTTGTAGAGAGGATTGAAGGAGACTGGACAACAGTTGTTGGCCTTCCTCTCAAGATGCTAATCAATAAGCTAGCCTAATAACTCCTCGTAATGCTCTCGTCCCAAATTTAGAATCTTATGGATATGGTCATCAGAGAGTCTGTAAATAATATTTCTGCCTACCTTTCTAAATCTTACAAGGCGAGATGCCCTCAACACCTTGAGCTGCTGGGAGATTGCGCTCTGACTCATTGATAGCGCTTCGGATATCTTTCCAACACCAAGCTCGCCTTCATTATCGAGAAGGAATAGAATCTTGAGTCTAGTTGCATCTCCGAACATCTTGAAGAAATCTGCGATATCTATGATTTCCTCTTCACTTAAATAAGAATCAGACATATTGCCTCCGATAAAATAATAGCATAAAGCTAAACCAATCTGCACTCTGTTATGTTGAATTTAGGTAGATTTATTAAAGTAGCCAAATATGTTAATATTTGAAGAACACACAATAGGAGCCAGTCATGACAGTCAATAAAAATGGTGCAAAGATTATCCTAGAAGATGGAAGAGAATACTCTACATCCGTTATTACAGACAATATGGGAGAAAAGAGTATTGACATTACAGGCCTCAGAAAAGAGACCGGATATATCACCTACGACCCAGGCTTTGTCAATACAGGTTCATGCATCTCTTCAATCTGCTACATTGATGGGGAAAAAGGCATCCTCAGATATCGTGGCTATCCAATCGAGGAGTTGGTAGAAAGATGCGACTTCATCGAGGTTGCACATCTTCTCGTAAAGGGATATCTCCCTAATGTTGAAGAAAGAAGCAAGTACCAGGAACTCCTCAACAAGCACTCACTTCTCCATGTAAACATGAAGGAGTTCTTCCGCGCATATCCAGCAGATGCACACCCAATGGGTATTCTCTCTGCTATGGTTGCATCCCTCTCAGCATTCTACCCTGAGATGGAAGATAGAGACCCAGAAGAAAACATTGACTTGACTGTTACCAGACTTCTTTCAAAGATGAGAACAATCGCTGCCTATACCTATAGACAGATGAACGGAATGGAATATGTCGATCCACAGTATAACTTTACATACTGTGCAAACTTCCTGAACATGATGTTCTTCTCTTCTGTTAACAACTATACTCCAGACCCTGTGCACGTAAGAGCGCTCAATGAGCTTCTTATCCTCCATGCAGACCATGAGCAAAACTGTTCTACAAGTGCTGTTCGCCTTGTTGGCTCTTCAGAAGCTAACCTTTATGCCTCTGTTGCTGCTGGTTGCTGTGCTCTTTGGGGAAGCAAGCATGGTGGTGCAAACCAGGCAGTAATGGACATGCTCACAAAGATGGCGAATGAGAAGATCAAGCCAAAGGAAATCATCGAAAGAGCCAAGGACAAGAATGATCCATTTAGACTCTCTGGCTTTGGCCACAGAGTTTACAAGACATTCGATCCAAGAGCAAAGATTGCAAAGAAACTCACACAGAAGGTTATTGCCACAACAAAGAGAGCTGATCCATTGTTGGATATTGCTATGGAACTTGAAGAAATGGCTCTTAGAGATGATTACTTCCTCGAAAGAAATCTCTACCCTAACGTAGACTTCTATACTGGCATTACATTCCATGCAATGGGCATTCCGGTATCAATGTTCACAGTACTCTTTGCAATGGGAAGACTTCCTGGATGGATTGCACACTATCTAGAATGGAAGCATGATCCATACCAGAAGATTGGTAGACCAAGACAGGTATATACCGGTTCTTCAGAGAGAGAGGTTCTTCCACTTTATGAACGCTAAAGCAGTCGTATTCGATTTCAATGGTACCCTATTCTTTGACTTTAAGGAAAATGAGGATGCATGGGATTTGACATGCCAAAAGTATCGTGGATATGGACTTGCAAAAGGTGAATTCTCACGCTTTGCAGGAATGACAGATACAGCCTGTGCTTCTCTTATTTTTCCAGAAGGCAGCAAAGAAAAGATTATTGAAATCTATACATATAAAGAGAATCTCTATAAAGACCTTTGCCTTGAGCATGGCCTGGATTTAGCAGATTACTCTAGAGAGTTTATCCTTGCCTTGAGAGAGAGGGGGATCAAGACAGCAATAGCGTCTTCTGCCCCTACCATGAATATGGATTGGTACATTCCACATTTCGGATTAGATAAGCTTTTCGATGTATTAATCTATGGACGAGAAGATATTCCAAGCAAGCCAAATCCAGATATCTATCTTCTTTCTCAGAAAGAACTTGGCGTTAAAGCAGATGAAGCCATCTGTTTTGAGGATGCTGTTGCAGGAATTAAGGCAGGCTTAGCCGCTAAATTTGCAAAAACCTATGCCTTAGAGAGTCCTGGAATCGACTTGTCTGTAACAGGCAAGCTTGCTCCACTAACAAATTGGAAGTGGTGCTTGGAAAATATAGACAAAGTTATTTCATTATATAATGAACAAATATGAAAAAAGGGACTGCGACATTTCTATTTTGCGACAGTCCCTTCATATCACCAAAACTAGCTATCAGATAAGTTCAAGAAGAAGTTCTGTGAATGCTTCTGTTGAGAGGCACTCCCCTTCTCTGCCTTCCTTTACAAGAAGGTCATAGAAATCCTTTGTTACCCTGCTTGTAGAAATTGCCTTTCTTACCGCATTCTTGATAAGCATTGACGCTTCTGTCCATCCCATGTATGTAAGCATCATCTCACCGGAGAGAATGATTGAGAGAGGATTTACGATATTCTTTCCTGCAATGTCTGGAGCTGTTCCATGAGTTGCCTCAAATACTGCAATGCCACTCTGATAATTGATGTTAGCACCAGGAGCGATACCAATTCCACCAACCTCAGCAGCAAGTGCATCAGAGACATAGTCACCATTGAGATTAAGAGTAGCTACTACGTCATAGTTCTCTGGTTTGAGAAGAATGTTCTGAAGGAAGGCATCACAGATGCAGTCCTTGATTTCAAGAGGCTCTCCATCTCTAGGGATAAAGACTCTCTTGCCATCCTCGTAAGCGCCGTATTCCCTCTTTGCTAGCTCATAGCCCCAGCTTCTGAATCCACCCTCTGTAAACTTCATGATGTTACCCTTATGAACCAAGGTAACATTTCTTCTATTGTTCTGAAGAGCAAAGTCAATGGCTGCCTTAATAAGTCTCTCTGAGCCTTCTGGAGAAACAGGCTTGATACCAATTGCGCTAGTTTCTGGGAATCTTATCTTCTTTACACCCATTTCATTCTGCAAGAATGCAATAACCTTCTTTACTTCTTCTGTTGAGCTTGCCCATTCAATTCCTGCATAGATATCTTCAGTATTTTCTCTGAATACTACCATATCAACATTTTCAGGGTGTCTAACAGGAGTTGGAACACCTTCGAAATACTCAATAGGTCTCTGGCAAACATACAAGTCGAGTGTCTGTCTAAGAGCAACGTTGATAGATCTTGCCCCCTTTCCTACTGGAGTCATCAATGGTCCCTTGATAGCCAAGAGATTTTCCTTAATTAGCTCAAGTGTTTCATCTGGAAGATTGGAGCCTGTCTTTTCAACTGCCTTGCCACCTGCGAGAGCTTCAACCCACTCAATCTTTCTCTTGCCGTCATAGGCCTTCTCTACAGCCCTATCGAGGACTGCAATCATTGCCTTTGTAATCTCGCTACCAACACCATCGCCTTCGATAAAAACAACCTTAGGGCAATTTGGAACGATTAATTTGCCATTATCTACTCTTGTGCTCATCTTCCGCACTCCTTGATCTGATTGAGTCTGCCACCATAATAAAGCTGTTCTTTCTGGATATCTGAAGCAAACAGCTTAAGAGGAATATCCCAGCCTTTTGAAAGATTCATAAGGATAAACTTTCCATCCTTGAGAGATGAATGAACATTGTCAATTCTCAGCTCATCTCCCTGCGAAATCTTCTCATAGTCCTCCTCATTCTCAAAGAGAAGTGGAAGAATGCCGAAGTTGCAGAGGTTTGCCTGATGAATTCTCTCGATACTAACAGCAACAACAGCCTTGATTCCAAGATACATTGGACAGATGGCTGCATGTTCTCTGGATGAGCCCTGACCATAGGATGCGCCAGCGATGATGAATCCTGCCTCGCCATTATCGCGATGCTCAGAAGCTCTCTTAGCAAAATCTGGATCAACTGGATTGAATACTACAGTTGAATACAATGGAATGTTTGACTTGTACTTGAGGTACTGACCTGCTGGCATGATGTGGTCTGTTGTAATCTTATCTCCAACCTTGAGAAGAGCCTCTCCTGAAAGTGAGTTTCTAAGCGCTTCGTTTGTTGGAGGTGCACCAATGTTTGGACCACGCTTGATTTCGCACTTCTCATCATCAGGGAAGATGAACATTGTATCATCGATTAGGAAGCTATCTGGATTTGTGATACCTGAAAGATCTTTATCACACTCTGTTGGATCTGCAAAATAGCCCTTGAGTGCGCTATAAGCAGCAGTTTCTGGAGATACAAGATATACCTGTCCTGATTTTGTTCCGCTTCTTCCTTCAAAGTTTCTATTGTTTGTTCTCAGTGATACGCCATCAGTTCCTGGGCTCTGGTGGTTTCCAATACAGAAGCCACATGCAGACTCAAGAATTCTTGCACCAGCTGCGACAAGCTTATCGAGAGTGCCATCTGCAGCAATCATTCTCATAACAGCCCTAGAACCAGGAGCAACTCCAAGTGATACTGTTGGAGGGATAACGTGGCCATCGAGAATCTCTGCAGCTCTCTTGAGATCAAGATAGCTTGAGTTTGTGCAAGAACCGATAAGAACCTGGTTGATCTTCATTCCCTTTAGTTCGCTTACGCTCTTAACATTGCCTGGGCTATGAGGACATGCAGCCATAGGCTCAAGAACAGATAGATCGATTTCGAAGACGTCATCGTACTCTGCGCCTTCATCTGCCTTGAGCTCAATCCAACCCTCTCTATTCTGAGCATCCAAGAATGCCTTTGTTACCTCATCTGATGGGAAGAGAGATGTTGTAACGCCACACTCTGCACCCATGTTTGTAATAGTTGCTCTCTCTGGAACTGTGAGTGTCTTAACGCCATCGCCGGTATATTCAAATACAGTGTTTACATTGCCCTTTACGCCATAGCGCTCAAGAACCTTAAGGATGATATCTTTGGCTGAAACAAATGGTCTAAGCTTTCCCTTGAGGATAATGTTTACAACGCGTGGAGCTATGATTGAGAAGCCAACGCCAGCCATCGCAAGAGCAACATCAAGGCCACCTGCACCCATTGAGAAGGAGCCAACGCCACCTGCTGTTGGGGTATGGGAGTCTGATCCAATCAATGTCTTTCCAGGAAGAGCAAAGCGCTCAAGATGAACCTGATGGCAGATGCCATTTCCTGCTCTTGAGAAGATAACGCCCTTGTCCTTAGCTACAGTTCTGAGATATTCATGGTCGTCGAAGTTTTCAAAACCAACCTGTACAGTGTTATGGTCGACATAGCTGACTGCAAGTTCATTCTTGACTCTATCTAAACCAAGAGCCTCGAACTGCAAATATGCCATAGTACCTGTAGCGTCCTGGGTAAGTGACTGATCTATCTTAACTACGATGCTTTCGCCTTTTTCAAGTTTACCCTCGAGGAGATGAGCCTCAAGAATTTTGTAACACATTGTCTTTGCCATAGTGACTCCTTAGACTTATTATCGTCTATTTGCTTTTATTGTTAAAGCACCCTATCTTTTTCATTAGAGGCAGTTCTACAATCAGAGCAGCGCTTGATGCAATTAAGATTGCATTCAAAATTGTCTGGAATGAGTAGAGCTCATATAAAATACCACCAAAGAGGGAACCTGCTACTGTTCCAACTGTTAGAAGAACCTCGTGAATCATCATGCGCTTTTCTCTGTTTGCAGCACCAGCTGCTCCATGGAAGATAGAGAGCATGTACACAAGAGAGAAATCCAAGCCGAAGATCACGAAGAATACTGCATAAGCGACAGGAGTTGAGATGAATCCCATTGCCGCAACAAGAGCTATATAGACTATTTGCGATATTACGATTGTAGGTGCGCTGAACTGCCAGCGAGAAGTCTTTCCAATCAGCACGAAGGCAATACATGCTGTCATGCCTCTGAATAGAAGCAATGTTCCAGTTAGGCTTTCGGAGAAGCCAAGTACGTCAAGCGCAAAAAGTGGATAGATGTTTATGATCATTGAGTATCCTGCATAAAGGATAAGAACACCAATCCAAGCGAAATATCTCAATGGAGTTGAATGGTCTACAATCTCCTCTTCCTCGGCCTTAGAACTATCCCTATCCTTCGTTGTAAGGATGCAGACAACAAGTGCGATAAAGAATGCGATTGCGATATAAAGCGGAAGGGATGATGAACGCTCTGAGAGAACGCCTCCGAGCAGCGTAGAAACACCTGCACCACTAGACCAAGCGAAATTGAATGAGGAGACAGCCTTATTGAGCTCATTGCCCTCAGCACCAGCTGTAATCCAGGTTTCCATATTTGGCCACAATAGAGCCATGCTTATTCCATAAATACATAAAGAGAAATAAGTTAATGCTTTATTAGGCGACATGATTACAAGTACAACTGAAATTAGCATACCTAAATATGAGGTAGCAATTTCTTTTTTGAGGCTATGTCTTCTGATTACCTTCGGGAATGCTATGCAGAAGATTAGATACATCATTGGATAAATGGATGCAGAGAGTCCGATTTCGGAAGAAGAAAAGCCTTTTTCCTTGAGAAAATAAACCAATGCAAAGTTAACCATTGAAATGGAAAACTGCGAAATAAATGAGGCGACTGAAAGCCTTTTTCTTACAGAATTGGACGACATACAGAAATATTAATCATTTAGCTCCATGCTTGCAATAAATGTAATCGAAGTCTATCCTTAATACCATGAACAATAATATCCTGAACAGCATACCATTCTGGGCGGCTTTTTTTGGCGTAGTATCTGCACAGGCGCTAAAGCCTCTCATTATTTATATTGCCACTAGAGAATTCCGCATGAAAAACTTTTTTGTAAACGGTGGTATGCCATCTTCCCATACTTCTGGTGTATGTGCTCTTACAGCAGCTTTGGGATTAACCAATGGCTTTGGTTCGAATATCTTTGTTCTCAGCCTCGTGATTACACTCATCGTAATGAACGATGCCATGAATGTCAGACTCGAAACTGGAAAACAGGCAGAGCTCCTAAATGAATGGTCAATTATATTTGAAGAGATGTTCAGCGAAGAAACCTTCACAAGAAAGCACTTCAAGACAATGGTAGGCCACACTAGCCTCCAGGTATTCTGGGGAATGGTACTTGGCATTGCCATTGGCGTAGCTACCTTCTTTGTAATGAGATAACATGGCCAAAAAGAAGAATATTGATGGAAGCATTCGCTTCGAAGAATACTATCAGGGAATCTACAAGGAGAGATGGGAATCTCTCAAAGCTGCGCTTCTAGAAGAGAAAGAGTGCCAGGTCGAGATTCCAAATCTTTCATCCCCCTATTACGTAGATGAAGCATCACTCCTAACAGCAGGGCTTTTGCCTGTTTGCGAGGGAATGAATGTTCTAGATATGTGCGCTGCACCTGGTGGAAAGACTCTTGTACTAGCAACGAAGTTAAAGGGAACAGGTTCTCTTACCTCCAATGACCGCTCTCCAGATAGAAGAGCAAGATTGAAGAAATCTATAGCAGACTGTATTCCTGAAGACTATAGAGGAAATATTAGGGTAACAGGCTTTGACGCATCAAGTTGGGGCCTTTATGAAAAAGAAATCTATGATGCAATCCTCTTGGACGCTCCATGCTCATCTGAGCGCCATGTCATGATTGATCCGAAGCATCTTTCAATTTGGTCCCCATCAAGACCAAAACGCCTTGCGGTGCTTCAGTACGCCATGCTCTCATCAGCTCTTCTTGCAGCTAAAAGCGGTGCATACATCCTCTACTCCACATGTTCAATCAATCCTGAGGAAAACTCAGAGGTCATAGCAAAGCTTTTTAAGCGACATTCTGATGAAGTAGAGGAGATAGAGACAGACCTCATCGGTGAACAACAGGAATATGGCAAGCTTGTTCTACCTGATGTTGAACATGGCAGAGGCCCAATGTATGCCTGCCTATTGAGAAAGAAATGAATAAAGTCGCGATTACAGAATGCAAGAGATATGACAGCAAGAAATTGAGAGAGGCAATATTGGAAACTATTGCAAACTCCGACTTCCCTACTCTAGAAGGAAAGACAGTTCTCCTGAAGACAAACATCCTTTCAGACAGCTCTCCAGACAAACACATCACAACAAACCCTAGCTTTGTTAAAGAGTTGGCAACAATCTGCAAAGAAAGAGGCGCAAGCACTGTCTATATTGGCGACTCTCCAGCATTGCCTGGCCATAGTTTCAAAGGCGAAGGCTGCAAGATTGCAGAAGTCTGTAGAGAAACAGAAAGCCAATGGGCAGATTTTTCAAAGAAGACAGTATCAAAACATATTTGGCAAAATATAGAAGTTCCAATTGCAGCTATAGTCTTTGATGTTGATGTTGTTATCACAGTACCAAAGATGAAAACACACCAGCTCATGTACACAACAGGAGCTGTAAAGAATATGTTTGGAATTATTCCTGGCCTGAATAAGAGTCCTATGCACCTCAAGGCAAGATCTCCTGAGAATTTTGCAAAATTCCTTCTTTCCTTATACGATGCGAGAACACCTGACTATGCAATTATGGATGGAATTATAGCAATGGAAGGCGCAGGTCCTGCAAACGGTACTCCAAGGCAGGTTGGATATATCATAGGATCAAAATGTGGCATTGCTGTGGATTTTGCCCAAGCTACAATAATGGGTTATGACCCAATGGATATTCCTATCTTGAACCAAGCAAAAAAACGCGACAAAAATGCTGATGATATCGAATATACAATATTAAACGCAAAAGATTGTGTGATTGATGACTTCAGAAGAATCGCAGTTAAAAAGAAAAACCTAGTATCAAGTCTCATTCTGCCGTTCTTCACAAGATACTTCGATAGAAAACGAGCATCAAAGCGACAAGAACCTATATTTATCCATGATAGGTGCAGAAAATGCAAAAAATGCGTAGATATTTGTCCTGCAAAAGCTCTTTCCCTTGATTCTGGCAAAATTCAGCTCAAAGAAGAAAAATGCATTCGCTGCTATTGCTGCCATGAAATGTGTCCTTTTGATGCAATAAAGATTGATTGATTTTCTTATTGACGATTCTTTCTTTTTATGGGACTTTAGGAGCCTATGGCTTTGAATTTAAGCAAACTTCTTAATCCAGAACAGGCAAAGGCCGCAGAGAAGATATACGGCCCATGTCTCATCATTGCAGGAGCAGGATCTGGCAAGACTCGTATGATTACATACAAGATTGCCAATATGCTTGACCATGGCATCGATGAGTCAAATATACTTGCACTCACCTTCACCAATAAGGCAGCAAAAGAGATGAGTGAGCGAGTTAAGTCTGTTACAGGAAAGAGCCTCAAAGGTCTTACTTGCACAACATTCCATTCATTCGGCCTAGGATTATTGAAGCAGTATATCCAGCATCTTGGATATCATAATGACTTCACACTCTATGACGAAAATGACAATGTAGCATTAATTAAAGACTGCATTATCACATGTGGCTATGAAGTGACAAATTACAATGCCAAGACTTTAAAGAATTACTTCTCAGATTTCAAGACAGGTAGAGCAACGCTTAATAATTCTGATGGAGCAATTGCGGATATTTACAAAGAATGGCTATTGACCCAAAAAGCTTACAACGTTGTAGATTTTGATGACTTGATTCTTCTTCCGACTAAGATTTTCGAGAAGAAGCCTTTTGTTTTGGAAGCAGTACAGAAAAGGTTCCAATATATTTTGGTTGATGAGTTCCAGGACACATCCCTACTTCAGTACAAATTCATCTCAATGATTGCAAAAGAAAATAGAAATATCTCTGTGGTTGGAGATGATGATCAGTCAATCTATTCATGGAGAGGTGCCAACTACCAGAACATTGTAATGTTTGAGCAAGACTTTCCAGAAAGAGAAGAATTTAGACTCGAAAGAAACTATAGATCTTCAGGAAATATCCTTTCTGCAGCAAACAGCCTCATTGTCCACAATGACGATAGAAAAGATAAAATACTCTGGACAGAATCTGGAGATGGTGCGCAAATTTCCATTAAAAAACACAAAGATGGGGAAAAAGAAGCTTTCTGGATTGCAACAGAGATCAGAAAGGAAATGAGAGCTAAAAGACTGGACTACAGGGATTTTGGAGTTTTAGTAAGAACCAATGGTCTTTTAGGTGAAATCGAGAATACATTTGTTGAACAACAGCTTCCTGTCAAGGTATCTGGAGGAAAGAGCTTTTTCGATAGAAAAGAAATTAGAGATATCCTCTGCTATTTGAAGATCCTCATCAATAAGCTAGATGATGCTTCTTTATTGAGAATCATCAATACTCCAAGAAGAGGAATCGGAAGAACCACTGTAGAAAGATTACGAAACTATGCCGACAAAAATAATATTCCTCTAACAAAAGCCATAGAGGAAATGGTTCAAAGTCCAGATATCCCTAAAAGAGCTCAAGAAAGTTTAAAGACTTTCAATTCCCTTTTGCATAAGTGGAGCAGCTTATCTCATAAGCCATCAGGCTTAGTTGAAATAATAGTCAAGGATATTGGCTATGAAGGCATGTTGCTTACAGATCCAGAATTATCTGAAAAACAAGTTGAATTCAAGATGAGATCCATAGGCTTTTTAAGCGATAGACTTTCAAGATTTTTAAAGAATAATCCCGATGCTTCTTTAAGGGATTATCTGAATGCTGTCTCTATTATTGGTGATGAGAATGATGATAGCGAAAACAAAGTTAATCTTATGACGATGCATGCTTCAAAAGGTCTTGAATTTGAGGTTGTTTATCTAGCTGGAATTGAAGACAATATCATCCCATCATCAAGGGCTTTAGAAGAAGATTTTCAAAACATTAACGAAGAAAGAAGACTATTTTATGTTGCCATAACTAGAGCAAAACAAAAGCTCATAATCAACCATTGTGATAACAGGATAAATAGAGAAGGAGATGTAAAAATGGCCCTTCCTTCAAGGTTTTTAACTGAGATACCAGATTCATTATTCAAAAGCGAAGAAAAGTCTGCAGAAGAACAAAAAGCA
>JAGBWX010000072.1 GCA_017629575.1 Spirochaetales bacterium
ATTCAGTAGCAAGTTTGACCTAGCCAAGTGCCACCTAAGAATCTATCAAAAGATTTCTTTGTTCTTTCATTCATAAAATTAGCTGAGGGTATGAAAAGACAGATATTCAAATCATTTGATGTGAATCAGTGGGTGTTAAAACTAAATTATCAATCATCAAAAATAAGTTTTTTACTTCTTTATGTTATGATAATAACAAAATGTAAAAATAATAACGAAATTTACAATAAGTACTTGAATATTTTGTCATCAAGTGGATAATGAATCGCATGTTGCTTTTGTAGGAGTAATATGATGGAAAACAAGAGAATCAAAGTTGCAGTAATCGGCGCTACAGGCGCAGTTGGACAGGTATTTATGTGGATGCTTTCATCCCATCCATGGTTTGAGCTTACTTATGCTACAGCTTCTGCTGCTAGAGTAGGCCAGAGATATGCAGACACTGTTCACTGGGTTATGCCGTTCGAGATGCCAGAATCCATTAAGGATATGACTGTTAAGGAATTCAATTATTCAAAGATGAAGGAAGCTGGCGTAAAGATCGTATTCTCAGCTCTTCCAGCAGCTGTTGCACAGGAAGCAGAGCCTCAGCTCAGAGCTAATGGCTTCTATGTTTTCTCAAATGCTGCAGCAATGAGATATGACCAGAATGTTCCAATTCTCATTCCAGATGCAAACGTTGATCAGCTCGATCTCATTAGAGAGCAGGGCTATCCTCAGACAGGCTTCTGCGTAACTAATGCTAACTGTGTAACAACAGGCTTGGCTGTTGCGCTTGCTCCACTTGTAAAGTTTGGAATCAAGACTATTTCCATCAACTCTTATCAGTCTGTTTCTGGTGCAGGCTATCCTGGTCTCTCTTCATTCGATATCACAGACAACTGTATCCCATTCATCAAGGGCGAAGAGGAAAAGATTGAGAAGGAAATCAAGAAGATTCTCTCAATTGCTCCAGAAGTATATGCATATACAGTTCGTGTTCCAGTCATGTTTGGACACCTTGAGACTGTATGGCTTGATTTCGAAGAAGATGTTGAAGTTGAAGATGTCATTAAGGCATGGGCAGACTTCAAGGAAGTTCAGGAACTCCCATCAACTCCAAAGCAGCCAATTGTTTATTCATCAGAGCCAACCTTCCCACAGCCAAAGTACGCTTTCTGGGGTGAACCAAAGGGTATGGTTGTATACACAGGTAGAATCAAGAAGAAGAACAACAAGATTGGCTTCTGCTTGATGGTTAACAACATTGTTAAGGGTGCTGCTGGCGGCTCAATCCAGAACGCTGAAGCATTCGTATCAAGATACGGTTTAAGATAATCCAAAGTATTGATAAAATGATATGCCATCTAGAGATAGATGGCATTTTAATTTACTTCTTCTTTCTAATTATTGTTTGGCAATTATCTACTAAAGCTTCGTAGTATTCGCCATTTTGCTCAAGGGTGAATGTATGATGTCTTGAACAGCCTCTGCAGTCCAGTCCTAGTCCGTCATGTCTGTAGCAGGCACGGGAAATGAAGAGTGGTGGCTGGAATCCATTTACCACTGTTGGAGTAATTGGCCATGGCTCTGAGTATTCCTTTCTTTCTATCCAGAGATAGCCTCCGATGAAATTAGGACACTCTGAAACAAGGAGTTCTGCAGCCTCCCTGTTTGATAGATATAGATAGATGTCTGCAAAATATTCATACTCTGGATGCTGCTTTGCAAAGAGCACGTGTCCAATGTTATTAAGTCCAATTCTTATATTTGGAGTTGTTTTGGCAATCTCTTCCACTTCTGCAAAGAGCTTCTCCTCCTCATATGTAACTGGAGGTATCGTGATGTAGTTATATCCATCAACAAGAGTTGGTTCTGTCTTCCAAGGAGCTCTCTTGCCCTGGATCAAAGTTCTGGCAGGAAGTGTAATATCTACTTTCTTTTCTGTAGAGATAGTGAAAACAGGCTTTTCTTTTTCGACAATCTCAATAGCGCTATAAGCTTCTCTTCTGATTGCCTTTAGCTCGCTTCCTCTGATAAATGGAGCATTGAACTTTGAGTTGTTCTCAATCTTTAGGCTGCCAATTGAGAATGGAGCTTCACCAGTTTGCTTGAATACCTTCTCAAATGCTTCTACAAAGCTATCTGAGCGAGCTTCTTCAATCATTGCATTATAGAGAGTTCCATTTATACAAATTCCATCGTTTTCAATGGAGACTGTAATATCAATTGCTTCTTTAGATAGTGGAAGATCTGTAGAAGGTGTCTTCTGGTTGAGAGAGCTATCTGAGATCATGTAGACAGCCATGCCTTCTTCAACCATAACAGAGGAGTCTAAGGCAACCTCAACATAGTCTCTGCCTCTATAGAGAACCTTGGCGGCAAACTTATAGGGCTCAGGCATTCCATTCTTAGTCTCAAGGAGCACCATAAGTCCATCTCTGTTTTTGATGTTCTCGTATGTGTCGATTTCGATTGAATGGTTTGTTACATAGGATATTCTTCCGATATAGTCACCCAGATGTCCTGTATATGCACCTGTTGTAATCATTCTGTGTCCAGGACCTGTAGACTCAAGATATCCTGGGCCTGATTTTCTCTGGAATGATGTTCTAACGGCATGAATCAGGTCTTCCCCCTTCTTTCCATCAAGGAGTGCTCTATAATACTTTGCAGTTGCTGCGACATATTCATTGCCTTTGAGGCGTCCTTCAATCTTGAGTGAATCAATGCCAATCCTCTGAAGCTCTTTGACATACTCGCCAGCTTCCATATCCTCCAGAGAGAATGGGTAGACCATTCTTCCTGAATCAACATCCTTAAAGTATGTTCTGCAAATCTGAGCGCAAGCACCTTCATTAGCAGATCTTCCTGTCTTTAAGTGTGATGCCATGCATAGGCCTGAGAAGCCATAGCATAGCGCGCCATGGATGAATACTTTGAGTTCAATGTCTGGGCATGCAACTCTAATTTTCTTAATTTCCTCAAGATTCAGCTCTCTAGAGAGAACAGCTCTCTCAAAGCCGAGGCTTTGTAGCTCCTTTACTCCGCTGATAGTGTGCACTGCAAGCTGAGTGGAGGCATGAAGAGGCAGGGATGGGAAGTTCTTCTTGATCAGATTAGCAACACCAAGGTCTTGGGTGATCACACCATCGCAACCGTATTTAGCAACAAGCGATAAAGCATCAAAGAGGCGAGGCAGATCCTCGTCATCAATAAGAGTATTGATTGTAATGTAAATCTTCTTATTCTTGTCTAATGCGTATCTTCTGATTTTTGATAAGTCTTCTTCTGAGAAGTTGCCGGCACCCTTTCTTGCGGAGAAGTCCTTCAGTCCGAAATAGACTGCATCTGCTCCATTGTTGAAGGCTGTGAGAGCATTCTCTAAAGTTCCTGCTGGTAGTGCTAATTCTGTCATGTGTTCAATATAAACGATTATTGCCCATTTTGTAATAGAAAGAAAAAATATGCATTTATTGCGAGTTGTTTTATAATAAATTCAGGAGGAACTATTATGATTACTGATGCAGGAAACAGAGTTATTGAAATCAAAGCAGGTGAAATCCTATACAATCAGGGCGAAGAATGCTCAACTATGTTCCTCTTAAAAAGTGGAAAGATTGAGCTCTACATAGGGAAAGGTACCAAGAGAGAATATTTGCTGCATACAGCTGCTGACTATGGCGATTCTCTCGGAGAGATGGGACTCCTGCAGGGAGAGCCAAGAAACGCTACAGCAATTGCAGTGGAAGACAGTGTCGTAGTTGAGATTGACGAAGCTCATTTTGGAGCTTTCATCAAAGAAAACCCTGCTAGAGCTATAAAAATGATCAAAGACCTCAGCCTTAGATTTAGAAATCTCACAACTGAGTTCGATGAGACTAAAGAGCTATTGATTAAGACTCTTACAGACGCCGAGAAGAAATCCTTGAAAGGTAGGCTGAAGCGTCTTGCAGATATCCTCTTGGATGTTCCTGAGGATGTTCCACCAGACTTGTATATGGAGTGCTATACCAGAAACCACGGCAACTTAGTTTAGCCAACTGTAAATTAGGTAATTCGAGAACCAAAGATGTGATGAATCTGCTAAAGGCGACAACGTTATTTAGTATGGCATGGTTTTGAATCAGATAGGTAAAATTGCCCTAACATCAACTTTTTAGGTTTTGAAATATTATAAGAATGTCTTGTTTGCTATTTTTAGAGGATCTTTGTTTTATTTTGGAGAAAACTATCTCCGATAGAATAAAAGCAATAATGTACATTTTGATTTTAGCTGAGTTTTAAAGTCTTTTTGTGTAA
>JAGBWX010000073.1 GCA_017629575.1 Spirochaetales bacterium
AAGATGAAGAACAAGATCGTTCTTCGCGAAGGCTCCGGTGATATTCGTGTGGTTGTCGTATCATGATGGCAATTGGCCTTGGACTTCTGTACTTTGCAAGAAGCTTTGTTGAGGTTATTCTCTGCGGCATTGTAATGATGGGAGGCTATCTTCTCACAACATCTACCCTTTCAGCGCTCTTGAGAGATAAAACACCAAAGGGCAATGAGGGAGGAATCCAGGGCGTTAGAATGATTGCTCTCGTACTTATCCCAATGATTGTTGGTCCACACATTGGCTCAATGGTAATCAAGGGAAGCCAGTCAACCTACATTGAACTTGGAGTTGAGAAGACAATGCCTACTCCAGATTTGTTCATTGTAGCTGCAATTATCGCACTCATTTCCATACTACCTATCTTGTACCTTGCAAAGAAGGAGAAGAGAGCTAATGTCTAATATCCCACTTTCGGAATATCCAAGACCACAATTGATCAGAGACAGCTATCAATGTCTCAACGGACTATGGGACTATGAAATCATAGGAGACGGAGTCAACAAGTCAGGTAAGATTCTCGTACCATACTCCCCAGAGACACCAACTAGTGGCGTCAACCATATCCTGCAGCCAAATGAAAAGCTTATATATAATAAAGGTATCAAATGGGATGGAGATTTTGATCCATCTCGCGAAAAGCTCATCCTCCACTTCGGAGCTGTTGATTACATTGCAGATATCTTTATTGATGGCACAAAGGCTCTAACACACAGAGGAGGCTATCTTCCATTTGAAGTCATTCTCGACAAAGCAGAGTTTGACCTCAGAGTTGAAGTAGAGGATCCATCAGACACAAAAGAGCAGACAAGAGGCAAGCAGAAATTAAATCATGGGGGAATTTGGTATACTCCACAGTCTGGAATTTGGCAGACAGTTTGGATGGAGAAGGTTCCTAACACCTATATTGAAAAAATAAAGCTTGAACCAGATCTAACAGGCTTCTTTTTGACAGTAAAAACTAATAAGCCTAAGGAATTAATCAAAGTCTATATCGAAGGAAAGTACCATGAGTTCCCATCATGCCAAAGATATAGAGTGGATATCGAAAATCCTGAACTTTGGAGTCCTGAGAATCCTCGTCTCTATACTATGATCATCGAAAGTGAATGCGATAAGGTTGAGTCTTACGTTGGTTTAAGAACTTTCTCCACTGGTCTAGACAGCAATGGGAACAAAGTCTTAACTCTAAACGGAAAACCTTACTTCCATCACGGGGTTCTTGACCAAGGCTATTACTATCCTGGCCTCTACACACCAAGCTCTGATGAAGAGATGGTTAATGATATCAAAATCATGAAGGAACTAGGATTCAATACACTCAGAAAGCATATCAAGGTCGAGCCTCTGAGATGGTATTCCTATTGTGATAAACTTGGCATCTTAATCTGGCAAGATATGGTTACTGGCGGAGGCAAATACAAGTTCCCAATCATATCAGCTCCTCTAGTGCTTGGTTCATTCCTTAAAGACAATCATTACTCGCTCTTTGCTAGAAAAGACAAGGCAATGAGGGATGAATGGAAGAAAGAAGCCATTGAGATGATGGAACACCTTGAGAATGTCACATCGCTTGCTATGTGGGTTCCTCACAATGAAGGCTGGGGACAGTTTGATTCTGCGGACTTCACAAAGACAATGAAATCAATAGATCCTTCTAGAACAATCGACCACGCATCAGGCTGGCATGACCAGAAAATCGGAGATTTCAAGTCCCTTCATGTCTACTTCAAGAAATATAAGTTCAAGAAGGATAAACTTAATAGAGCTGTAATTCTTACAGAGTTCGGTGGTTATGGACTTAAGCTAGAGGATCATATGACAACTGAAAAGACATTTGTCTATAAGGACTTTGGCACAAAAGAAGCTTTGACTGATGCAATTGTAAATCTCTATAGAACTGAAATCCTTCCAGCCAAGGAACAAGGTCTTGCTGCTGACATCTACACCCAGGTATCTGATGTAGAAGAAGAGGTCAACGGCCTTATCACATTTGACAGAAAAGAAGTAAAGGTAATTAAGGAGAAATTCGCAGAAATAAAGAAGATGCTTAGGGTGTAATAAGCATTTTGCTATTTCTCCACTATTTTACTTGCATTAATAAAAAAAGCATGTTAAAAGATATATATCAAAGTGTACTACTCATACAAACTCTAAGCTATTAGACGTAGGCACAACACGTTTATTTCCTGGTGATAGAGTAAACTCCCTATTTCCCCTCTATTCTCCAATCTGCCCGGGTCTCCCACCCGGGCACTTCCTTTCTCCGAAATATCAGATTTTTATAATCATTAGTTCAAAGATTGAACAAATTCATGTAATAAAAGCAATTAAATTAACTATCATTTTACTTGCATTTTTATTTCCTATCTGTTATATATCAAAATATAATTATACAGATAAAAGGAGATTTGTATGAAAAATAAGCTATATACAAGCATAGCAATTTTAGTATCTCTGCTGGTTTTGGCATCCTGTAGTGCAAGCCCTGAAAGCGCAACTAGAAATATGACATCTGCAGACTATGAAAATAACAAAGAGACAATTGAGAAAATAGATGTAGCAAAGTCTTATATTGGAATGATGAGCACTTCATCAGAAAAGGGTCTATCTATCGATAATCAAGCCAAGACAATCACATACAAAGTCGATGAACCAATTGGAATCATCAGAAATAATATAGATGAAGAATTGCCAATTCTATCTACTCTCTTACCTCAGACTTCAGACTTCTGGATCATCAGTGGAAAGACTTCCATCTCTTTTGCAGGTTACGAAAGCATTGCAAAGGCTAGAACTATCGATGATATATTCAAGGTTGCAAGCATGAATCTTGTTTTTGCAGACAACAAGGAAGGCACTGTCAATAGGACAGAAGTTTTAATCTCCGACGAAGGAGGATTTGGTACTCTCAAAATCAATGGTGAGGCTTTTTCTCTTGCATCTCTAGAGGAAATGGAACAACATGCAGAAGCTATAGAGGAGGTACTAGAAACACTCTTTGAAGAAAAAGCTATTCATTTCAACGAAATCTCAAAAGACCTAATTGGAGCAATTACTTCTCTCAGTGCACATGAAAATGAATCAAGGGACTTTTTTGTAAGCAATCAAGATATTGAAGACGATGAAAAATTCATCATTGAAGGCACTGGATCCATCCATTTTTCAAGGCAAGATAATATCGATGTTTATGCAATCAGCATCGAAGGAAAGCTTACTGATTGTGAGGATGATGAAAGGTTCAATTTAGTTGATGAAAGCTTCAAGCTCAAGTTCAACATAAAGATTGGCAAAGAATTCGACCTTGAGTTGGAAGAAGCATCTATTGGTGGTATACCACTTTGGGATGGTTTTATCTCGCATATTGAATCAGACTTTTGATTCATTCATAAATAGAAAAGGCCTGTCGCAGCAGGCCTTTTCCCTTCTATTTGCTTTTAGAGGTTAAACTTAAAGAACATGATGTCTCCATCCTGAGCAACATATTCCTTGCCTTCCAACCTGTACTTTCCAGCTTCCTTTACCTTCTGTTCAGAACCATACTTGAAAAGATCTTCGCAGTTATAAACCTCAGCCTTGATGAAGCCTTTTTCAAAGTCTGTATGGATTGTTCCAGCACACTGAGGAGCCTTTGAGCCTTCCTTGAATGTCCAAGCTCTATCTTCATCAGAGCCTGCTGTGAAGAATGTTCTTAGTCCAAGTGCCTTATAAGCTGCGCGAATCAGTGGATTGAGGCCTGATTCTTCAAGGCCTACAGCCTCCAGGAACTCCTTCTTGTCTTCCTCTGACTCCATTTCAGCAATCTCAGCTTCAATCTTGCCACAAATTACAACTACAGGTGCATTCTCGCCATCAGCAATCTTTCTAACTCTAGCAACGTATTCGTTGTCCTCAAGGATGCCGTCCTCGTCAACATTACATACATAAAGAACTGGCTTGAGTGTGATGAGATGCAGATCATATACTGCAGCGAGTTCATCCTCATCAAGACCAAGGGTTCTTGCTGGGATACCTTCAGAGAGGCACTTCATGAGTCTTTCGTAGAGAGGAAGAAGCTTTTCATTCTCCTTCTGCATAGCCTTGTCTACCCTACCCATCTTTGACTGCTTCTGGTAGCGCTTTTCTACAGTATCATAGTCAGCAAGAGCAAGCTCGATGTTGATTGTCTCGATATCGCTTTCAGGATCAATCTTATTATTTACATGTACGATATCGCCATTTTCAAAACATCTGACAACGTGTGCAATAACACCAACCTCTCTGATTGATGCAAGGAATCTGTTTCCAAGGCCTTCACCCTGGCTTGCGCCCTTAACAAGGCCTGCAATGTCAACAAACTCAACAGTTGCGGGAACAACCTTTGCAGGTGGAATAAGCTCAACGATCTTATCTAATCTCTTATCTGGAACGGCAACAATGCCGATATTTGGGTCAATAGTGCAGAAAGGATAGTTTGCTGCTTCAGCTGGTGCTGATGTAACAGCTGAGAAGATTGTAGATTTTCCAACATTAGGAAGTCCAACAATACCACAATTCAATGCCATTTAATCACCTCTTATAACAAAGGGAATATATCATAATATCTTTCTTTCTTCTATAACTGGGGATGCAAAACCAAAAGACGAAAGAAATTGTGTGCTCTCTTTGTTTTCAAGAATATCTTTACTCCATATATATTCAATTAAATGCTATAATCCCCGATATGGCAGAAGAAAAGGCAATGCTTATTACAACTCGCACCGTTGGCGAGAATGAAAGAAATGTATTCTTGAGAGAGGCTGAAATCAGAAGCCTCATCAACACATTGGATATTAAGATTGTTTGCCATCAATCCTTTACTATAAAGGAAGAGAATACAAATACATTCATTGGACCAGGACAAGCAGAGGCAGCTGCAGAATACATGAGAGCCTTTGATGTCGATGAAGTTATAATCGATGTATTTCTATCACCAAGACAGGAAAAGAACCTTGAAAAGATGTTCTCCGTTCCAGTATCTGACAGAGAAGCGGTAATTCTTGCCATCTTCTATAAAAATGCACACTCAAGGGAAGCCCGTCTGCAGATTGAGAAAGCTGAGGCAATCTACCTTAAGCCCCGCTTGATCTCAAGAGAGGCAAACCTCTCCCAGCAGCGAGGTGGTGTCAGAGGCGCAAAAGGCGAAGGTGAAAGAAAGCTTGAACTCGAAAGAAGAAGAATCGAGCAAAGAATTAAGATCCTTGATAAAGAGATTGCAGAAATCCAGAAAATCAGAGATACACAAAGAAGCTCTAGAGAAAAATCTGGCATATTCTCCTTTGCTCTCACTGGCTATACAAATGCAGGAAAGTCAACAATCCTGAATGCATTGACTGGCTCTGATGTATTATCTGAAGATAAGCTCTTTGCTACTCTCGATACCACAACACGCTCGCTAAAGCTTCCGAATGGACAAAAGGTGCTTCTTTCAGACACCGTTGGATTTATATCTGATCTTCCGCACCTATTGATTGAAGCATTCTCCTCTACCTTGAACGAAGCACTCAACTCCGATGGAATCATCATTGTTGCAGATGCATCGCATCCAGATGCAGTTGGATGTCTCAACACAACCATAGATACCCTTACCACCTTAGGTGCAATAGATAAGGTAAGACTTCTTGTAATCAACAAGTGTGATGAAATTCATGATGATATTTCCTTCTCCATCCTCAAAGGACAGAACTTCAAGACTGTAGAGACAAGCTTTAAAGATGGAAGTGGAATAGATATCTTGCTAAAGGCTCTAGCTGAAATAACTGACGAAGATTATTCATACATGTCTCTAGAAATACCAATTGGCTCTGAAATCATTTCTGAGCTTTCAAGAAATGGAGAGCTGAGAGGCATGGAATATAAAGACAATACCATAGTTGTAAATGCAAGAATTCCCAAAGGCATGACTTCAAAGTATAGCAAATACAGTATTAAGGCATAAAAAAAGAGCTCCTCAAACGAGAAGCTCTTTCTCCAACTTTTAAATTAGAAGTTGTATGTTGCACCAAGTGAGCCCTGGATAGCAAAGCTAAGCTTAACAGAGTCAACAAGCTGAATGCCCAAGCCAGGAGCAACTCTGATGTAGAGGTTTACTGGGAAATCTTCGAATGTGTATGAAACCTTAACAGGAACGAGAGCGTTGAGGCCCATCTGGAAAGGCTGGCCAAACTTTGCCCAAAGACCACCACCAAAACCTACTGTAAGAGGCATTGTACCATCAATCTTGAGTTCCTTTGCAAGGTCAAGAATCTTGTAGTTTGCAGCAGCTTCAGCGTCGAGTGTACCATTTAAGATACCAAAGCCAAGAATGCCTTCAAGGTCAAACTTACCTAAGCCATAGTTAACAGCAACACCATTGTTTGTACCAAGGTTGATACCAACAGCAAGAGCTTCCTTCTTTGAAGCACCCTTGTATGAATCGCCAAGACCTGCATAGAGAGCAGAAACTGATAACATAACAACTAAAAGAATAGCTAATGTCTTCTTCATTTTTTATCTCCTTAATTAGTCAATTTTTATTATACAACTAAATCCATAGCAAAACAGTTGAAAAATAAAAATTTTTTTATTTTTTTCTACTACTTTTAAAAGTCGCTAGTCCTCTTTCTATTAGTTTTTATTTTATGTTCATGAAAAAGACTTTATTAACTGTATTAATTACCATTATTGCATCGTTATCTGCGCTCAATGCAGATACTCTATCTATCAAGGGTGGCGAGATGGATCTCAGCAGCTCGATTCAAGCTTCCTATTCTGACAACGGTAGACTCTTGATGGATGGAAGGTTCTTTATGATTCCCCAAGATCAGTATGAGTGGACCCCATTCTTGAACGGGGAAGAGATTTCCAGACAAGAATTTTATCGCTTAACAGGCCAAGATAATCTCTTAAATATTTCCCAAAAAGCAGAAAAGAAGACTAGGTTCATGAATGTGACAGGCTATTCCCTTTTGGCAATAGGCTCGGCATTCACAGCAACAACCGTTATTCTTTATGCGACGGGAAATGAGTTCATTACAGAGAACATCTACCCATTCATGGCTTCGGGATTAGGCACCATAATTCTTTCATTTCCATTCATGTCCTATGAGAGCAAGGATGGAGTGAATATCATGGCTGCTATCCAGCTTGCCAACAGCTATAATCGCAAGATCTAACCAACTCTAGAACTTTCTCTCCCGTTTTGCTATAAATTGCGGGGGAGAAATTTATGAACTTTGAAAAAAAGTCACCACTTACATTCCGAGCAATCCTAACAGGTATAATAGGTCTGGCAATCATAACATCTTCAAGCATGTATGTTGCTCTCAGGATGGGCGCTCTTCCTTGGCCAACTGTTTTCGTAACAGTTCTTTCTATGGCTATATTGGGAAAGGCTAAGGGCTCAACATTGGCAGAGATTAACTGCACTCACACTTTGATGAGTGCAGGTGCAATGGTTGCAGGAGGTCTTGCATTCACCCTTCCAGGACTATGGATCAGAGACCCAAATGCAGAGTTCTCATATCTATCAATTGTAATAATATCTGTTACGGGAGCTGTACTTGGAATTCTCTTCACATCAATATTCCGTGAAACTTTCATTGATAAAGAAAAACTCCCATATCCAATGGGCATTGCAGCCTATAAGACACTTATCGCAGGAAAAGAGGGAAAAGGCGCACCCGTGCTCTTTTCTTCAATGGGATTCTCAGCAGTTTTCACCTTCTTAAGAGATAAGCTTTTAGTAATACCATCAACACTCACACTCTTTGGCGGAAGTGCAATTATCCCACCTCTATACCTATGGGTAAGCCCAATGGCATTGGGAATCGGAGCAATAATCGGACCAGCGCTTGCAATTATGTGGTTCCTCGGTTCAGTGCTTGGATACTATGTCATAACTCCAATTGGACTCGCTGCAGGCTTCTTTGAAAGCATGGCAGAGGCTGATCTCTTCAGATCAAACCTAGGACTCGGATTAATGATTGGAACAGGAGCTGGTGTTGCAATAGTCAGCATCATCAAGCTCTTCAAGAACAATAGTGGCAAGAAAATCGATATTAAGCAGAAGAAAGACAAACTCCTTACAGGTGTAATTGTTGCATTCTTTGCCATCATTCTCCTTACTGTATTCACAGAGATCAAGCTTGTTGAGGCTATCCTTCTCATAATCGGTGCTTATCTTGCTGCATACCTATCTGGAATGCTTACAGGACAGACTGGCATAAATCCAATGGAAGTTTTTGCAATCTTAGTCTTACTCTTCATCTCAACTTTATTCTCACCTACAATCAAGGCAGGCTTCTCAATAGCTGCCGTAGTAGCTGTGGCAGCAGGTCTTACTGGAGATGTAATGAATGATCTCAAGTCAGGTTCTCTTGTGGGTACAAATCCAAGGCATCAGATGATTGCAGAGGCAATTGGAGGAGTAATCGGAGCTATCATAGCGTCTCTTGCACTCATTGTTCTCAAAAACTCATTTGGTGGCTTTGGTACAGCAGAGCTTCCTTCACCTCAGGCAGCCAGTGTCGCGGCAATGATGGGCGGAATAGGTAACAAGACAGCCTTCTTCTTAGGTGTTATAATTGGAATAGTTCTATACATCGCAAAAGTGCCAGCAGCAACTTTGGGACTTGGATTCTACCTTTCTACATCCATCTCCTCTATCATGGCACTTGGTGTTATAATCTCATCGATGGCAAAGAAGCTGGCAAAGAATAGTCAGAAGGCAGACGAGAATGCCAGCTTTGTATCTGCAGGTCTTCTAGGAGGAGAAGGAATCACAGGTGTGATAATCGCTATTGCATCTATGTTCTAATTTTATGGCTACACTCTATTGCAAAACAACCGAAGAATTAATCGAGTATCTCTCATTGGATAAGGCTTTTCAGGCAAAGATCATCTATCAGAACCTGATCAAGGGTATCACCAAGTTTGAGGATATGACTTCACTTCCAAAGAACCTCAGAGAAAGACTCTCTGCAAAGCATTCAGATGCCTTGTCTTCAGAGGTAATTAGAACATCAGAGGCAGAATCTGCCACAAAGCTTGCTGTTAAGCTTGAAGATGGAATGATTGTCGAGTGCGTACGCCTCTCCGATGGTCAGGGTAGATATACAGCATGTGTATCATCACAGGTTGGATGCGCAATGGGCTGTGCCTTCTGCAAGACGGGAACCATGGGACTGATCAGAAACCTCTCAGCTGGCGAAATCATTGAGCAGTTCATCCATCTCTCTCGCCTTGGAGAGAAAATCTCTCACATTGTATTCATGGGCATGGGCGAGCCTCTCCATAACTTTGCAGAAGTAGTAAGAGCTCTTACCGAGTTCCACAGAGAGGATGGCCTCAATATCTCATATAGAAAGATTACAATCTCAACTTGTGGACTTGTTCCAGGAATCAAGAGACTCAGCGAGCTCAAGCTCCCAGTAAAGCTTGCAGTATCTCTTGTAAGCGCAGATGATGCAACTCGAAGCAGAATCATGAAGGTCAACAAGAGCTTCCCTCTCAATGAACTGAAGAAGGCTCTCATCTCATTCCAGCGCCATCAGGATAAGAGAATCACTCTCGAATACTGTCTCCTAAGCGGTGTGAATACAACAAAGGAAAGTGCAGAAGCGCTATCTAAGTTCACAAGAGGTTTAGAGTGCCTCGTCAACCTGATTCCATGGAATCCAATCGATGAACTTGAATTCACAACTCCATCGGAAAGAGAAATTCAGAACTTTACCAAGGAGCTCAAGAGACTCGGTGTTGGATACACACTCAGAAGAAGTAAGGGCCGAGAAGCATCCGCTGCATGTGGACAGCTTGCAAGCGAAAGCAAGAAGACTCTCTGACTTTACCCTATAAGTTAAGTTAATATACAATATCACATAAACCTGTTTGGTAAAATATTTAATATTTATTTACCTTACAGGTTAACATTTAACGCCATAAATCTTTGATAATCCCTTATATGGGCATAAAAGATGTACTTGGAAACAATATTAGGAGAATTAGATTTGAGCAGAATCTCTCTCAAAAAGAGCTTGCTGCAAAACTCAATTGCTCCGTAAAGCATCTTTCCTCCATTGAAAATGGCAGGGCAACCCCATCCCTCGAATTCGTGGAAAATGTAGCATCTATCCTAAAAGTAAATTACTCAGCCCTATTCTATTCAGAGGAAGAACTCCATGGCTCTCTAAGCTTCTATGCCAAGGTGGACAAGGTTATTGAAGAGATTGCAGGCGAGCGCGTTGGCTACTATAAGGCATATATAAGGAAATGAAAAAAAGGCGTCATCGGTTGATGGCGCCTTCTATCTTAATTGGTTCTCTTACTTCTCGAGAACAGCCTTGATTCTTCTGATACCAGCTGAAGAGGACTGCTCCTTCTGGATCTTGAAGTGGCCCATTGAGCCTGTGTTCTCAACATGTGGTCCTGTACATACTTCCTTAGAGAAGTCTCCGATTGTATATACTGTTACCTTCTCACCGTACTTTGAATCGAAGAATGCGATAGCACCCTGCTCTCTTGCCTGTTCAAGTGAAAGAGTCTCAACAGTAACAGGAAGATTTCTTGCAATCGCATCATTTACAAGATCTTCAACAATCTTGAGCTCTTCCTTTGTTACAGGTGCTGGATGTGTGAAGTCGAATCTCAAGCGTTCTGCTGTAATGTTAGAACCCTTCTGTCCAACATGTGTTCCGAGAGTCTTTCTAAGAGCTGCATGCAAGAGGTGTGTAGCTGTATGGAGAGCTGTAGTTGCATCACTATGGTCTGCAAGTCCACTAGCAAAGCTCTGGTCTGCTCCTGCGCGGCTCTTTTCCTGATGCTTCTGGAATGCTACATTGAAGCCTTCTTCGTCAATTGTGAATCCGTGCTCTGCTGCAAGTTCCTTTGTAAGCTCAATTGGGAAGCCATATGTATCATAAAGCTTAAATACTGTACCGCCCGCAATCACTCTCTTATCCTGCTTGATGAGGAATGGAAGCATCTTCTCAAACTCTCTCTCGCCCTTTGTGAGTGTGAGTGAGAACTTTTCTTCTTCCTTTACAAGTCCATCAAAGATGAAATCCTTGTGCTCAACAAGTTCTGGATATGGCTTTCCATAGAGCTCAAGAACTGTCTCTGCAAGGCCTGAGAGGAATGCACCTTCGATACCAAGCTTCTTACCGTGTCTTACAGCTCTTCTGATAAGTCTTCTGAGGATGTAGCCCTGGCCAACATTAGATGGTGCAATACCCTTCTGGTCGCCAAGGATGAATACTGAAGTTCTTACATGGTCAGAGATGATTCTGATTGACATGTCATCATCTTCATTTTCGCCATACTTCTTGCCACAAAGTGACTCGATAGCCTTGATGATTGGCTGGAATACCTCTGTCTCGTAAACAGACTTCTTGCCCTGGAGAACAGCTACTGTTCTTTCGATGCCCATGCCTGTATCGATACACTTTCTGTCCATCTCTACATAAGAGCCATCCTTTTCCTTCTTGTAGCCCATGAATACGTCATTCCAGATTTCGAAGTACTTACCACAGTGGCAGCCTGGCTTACAATCTGGACCACATGCTTCACGGCCTGTGTCATAGAACATCTCTGAGTCTGGACCACATGGACCTGTCTCGCCAGCTGGACCCCACCAGTTGTCTTCCTTAGGCATGAAATAGATGTGATCTTTAGCAATGCCAAGAGACTCCCACTTTGCAGCTGAAATCTCATCTCTTGGTACGAGGTCATTGCCTTCGAATACTGTTACAGAGAGCTTCTCTACAGGAATTCCAAGAACCTTTGTAAGGAACTCGAATGAGAACTCGATCATCTCTTCCTTGAAATAGTCACCGAGAGACCAGTTGCCAAACATCTCGAAGAATGTGAGATGGTGAGGATCGCCAACAGAATCGATGTCGCCTGTTCTAATACACTTCTGATAGTCAGTAAGTCTCTTTCCTGCTGGATGCTCTGCGCCCAAGATGTATGGTACAAGTGGATGCATGCCTGCGGTTGTGAAAAGAACAGTTGGGTCATTCTCAGGAATAAGGGAAGCACCAGAAATCTGAGTGTGTCCCTTAGATACAAAGAAATCGATATAAAGCTGTCTCAGCTGATCTGCTGTAATATCTCTCATTTTATTCTCCATAATCTATAAGATAAGCTCGTCGCTTTTATTTGTCGTTCAACAAGATATCACAAATAAAAAATAAAGTGTATCGTTTGGGTGCAGAGTTTGGAAGCTTGTTTACATGCCATCGAACAAGTCAGGGGTGAGATCGACTGTTTTTTCTCTCTTTCTTTTAGGCTGAGATGGAAAAAACTTCTTTATATCAGATGCTTTCTTTGCAATTATTGCACCCTTTTCCTCTCTAGCCTTCACCCATGTAAAATTAGGGTTCATAGCCATAGAGGAAGATATCATTGCAGGAATTCCAGCCCCTAGTGCAGGATCGAATATAGCCCAGCTAGGACCACCATCCTTTTCCTCTGCTAAATACACAGCCTTAGATATGCCAGCAAGGAACTTGTTTCTATAGACGACATGGTATTTCTCGAACTTAACAGATGGAGCAAAGATAGATAGAAGAAGGCCTCTTGAGTAGATATCTCCCTGAAGCTGCAACAAGCCCTCTGATGGACACTTGGAAAGGCCTCCTTGCAACATAGCAATAGCCTTGCCATTCTCCTTCAATGCAACAGAAAGAGCAAAGGCACCAAGTCCTGTATCTAAAGGAGCCATTATAGCAATATCCTTTCCAACAGCTTCAGAAACTGTATCCAATATGTCGCTCTTTCCCTGCAGTGATGGATGGCTCATGCCAATAAAGGTAATTCTCTTATCTCTCAAAAGCTCAACATTGCCCGCGCAGTAAAGATAGTGAATCTTCTCGCCGCCAAGGTTTGCAGGAAATAGCTCATCGCCTTCCTTCAATACGGTATAGACAATTCTTTCTCTATCAAAAGCCTCTCTGACAAAATGCCAAGCCTCATCGATATCGTCCTGGCTGCAATTGAACTTCTCAACCAAGGCCTCAGAATAAACTGGAAGCGGATTCTTGCCATCAATAGAGAAGCTTTTCATGCAATCCCATGCAATGTCTCGATCTTTTAGGAGAAGACAGAGAGCTTCATAGCATCGAGCTTCTCCCTCATTAGCTGTTGTAAACATACCTCTTAGCCTCTAGAAGATGGTTGATAAACTCACAATATGGTGTTTCAATGCCATGCTTTTTTCCTAGTCTTGAAACTGCGCCTGCAAAATATTTATTTTCTGTATCTCGCTTGGCAAGGACATCCTGAAGCATCGATGTCTGTCCATGGTCTGTAAGTCTTCCGATTCTCTTGATCATTGACTCGACATCGTCACCTGTCAAAGCTACGCCCTCTGCATTAGCTACTTCCAAGACTTCCTTGGCAACCATGCGAACACACCTTACAAAGCTCTGATTTCCATTGATTGCAGCGTAGTCAGCAATCAAAATAGCTGTAAGTGTGTTGTAGCAAGTGTTAAGCATGAACTTCCACCACTTCTCATGATGGATATCCTGAGGAATCTGGTATCTCTGCCCCGCCTTGTCAAAGAGCCCTGCAATGTTCTTCATGCGTTCAGATACTGCATTGTTCTTTTCGCCAAAGATGATTGTTCCCTCAGAAAAACATGTTGTCTCCACTCCCTGATGGTTAGACGAAAGGTCTGTGATAAATCCATAGAGAACCTTATCCTCTCCAAAGACATCTGCAAGCTTTCCCTCTGCATCGATGCCATTGAGAATTGGAAGCAGAACTGTTGTTGGACCAACAAAAGGCTTAGCCTCTTCAATTGCATCATCGAGGTGGAAATTCTTTGTAGCAAGAATGAGAAGATCGGCCTTTTCATCTGCTTCTTCAGGTGTCTTCATCACTACTTCAAGCTTTTCGCCATTGTAGTATATTCCATTGCTATATCGCTGCTTTCTTTCAGGATCTACAATCAGAGTGAAATCTGAAACCTTCATCAACTTATTCATTACAGTGCAGCCAACTGCGCCTGCGCCAATCAACATTACCTTCATATTCAATATTTTACCTAATCTGCCTTTCCTATAGCAAGCAAACTCTGCTATCCTCAACATATGAAATTCTGGAATGAAAAAGATATTGCCCATACAAGAGAGCTTCTTGAAAACCATGCGCCAGAGAAAGACTTTGAATTTGCGCTCTTTATGAAGAACGACAAAGGCTTCATCGATGGATACTTATATAAGGAAGACGGAATATTCTTCATCAAAGATGGAACAGAGCTAGAGGGTGATTTCTGCCGTGTTGATAGAGCAAGAGGTCTAAAAACGCTCTTTTCCGGATCTATTGAAGAGCTCTTGGATGCAAACTGGGTAGTAGACTAACAAGATTATTCCTCAACAAATCCTTTCTTAATATCAAAGTGGAATATTGAGTCTGCATGGAAAATAAAAAAACCCAACTATTTCTAGTCGGGTCTTCGTGCCGTCTCCAGGAATCGAACCAGGGACACAAGGATTTTCAGTCCTTTGCTCTACCTACTGAGCTAAAACGGCATTTGCTAATCGCAACAAAGAGAATTTACCAAAAACTAATAGTACATGTCAACACCATTTCGAAGAAATTTAATTTTTATCATTCAGATACCTATCTAATGCTTAAAATATCATTAGAATAAGTTTATGGATAATAAAGAAAAATTCCTAGAAATCTACAAGAAGCTGGAACAACAGGCAATACTCACATATGGCTATCGTGAAGATGGAAAAGCCGTATCGAATCTAATCAGGCGTCCTGATATGAAAGACCTTCAGGTCGAACTCAAGGCAGCTCGCGACCTGAGAAATATCCTATCGCACTACAGTGGAGAGGTTGCAACGCCTTCTGAAAACCTCATTCAAGTTTTAGCAACCGCACTCGATAGAGTAACAAACAAAAGAAAAGCCAAAGATATTATGACGCCATATCTTTCAATCACGTATGCAACAAAGGATAGCAAGATACTTGAAATGCTTAAGACTATGGAGGAAAAAGGATATTCCTATCTTCCGATTCTTGAGGAGAGACGATTAATTGGAATTGTGACACCAAAGACTCTTTTATCTTTGATTGCCAGTGGAAATGCAATTTCAGAAGAAACCAGGTTCGATGAAAGATTAGATAGCTTCAGGATTACGCCGCTGACTATGCATATTGGCTTTGCTTCCCCAGAGGAATCTTATGAAAGCTTATTTAGGAGTTTCAGGGACAAGAGCACAAAATCTCGTCTAGACCTTATTCTAATCACTGATGGTGGGAAAAAAGACGGAAAGCTTCGTGGCCTCATAGTCCCAAACGACCTATTGTAAATCAGCCCTTGAGATTGAACTCATCATCTGGTATCTCGCCTCTGAGAAGCTCATACCATTTATCCTTTGAGTCAGAGTCCAGTTCCTCACCATATATGCGTCTCCTGACGCTTTCCCTTTCATTGAATCTAGCTCGAGGCTCTGGCTCCGGCATACTCTCGCTATCTTGTTCTATTTCTGGCTCTGGTTCGTGCCTTGGCTCTGCTTGTCTTGCATAGTTGGCAGCAGAGGCCTTTAGTCTCCTGAATTCCTTCCATTCCTCGAACTCTCTCATTGTCCTCTGGTCCTGAATAGGATTGATTGGCTCTGGAGCCTCTTCTTCCACATAGGCTCTTGCCTCTGCCTGTTTAGAATCTTCCCTTACGACTTCATACTCTTCATCATTGTCAACTGCATATTTCACAAAGCAGCTCTTTCTGGCAAGAGCATCAAAAGCAAAGATTGATGCAAGAGACAGATAGAAGATGTAGTTAGTTTGCAGAGACTTGAAGAAATAGTATAAAAGCATCTTTATGCCCTCTGCAACGGAAAGCTTCGAAAGGGCATCCATTACAGACTTGAAGTCTCCATGCAAGAACAAGGAAACAAAGCAAAGGGATATAAGGAAAAACTTGATTAAAGTTGGTGTTGATTCAGACTGTCCCGATGTGACAAACACACATAGAGAGATGAGAAAAGCAAGAGCTGGATATAGCATATAAAGATAGGCATACCACCCATCATTGCCGCAGAGGCGCCAGATCATAACAACGAAAGCTGCAGAGGAAACCAATACTAAGAAGTTTATTCCTAAAGCTCTATTGAATCTTCGCTTTCTGAAGAAAGCATATGCTAAGGCATATAGATAGATAGGAGAAATTGCAGATAGATATGGTATTCCAAGCGCACGTCCAGCCTTGCCAACTTTTGTGTTATATGCCCACAGAACTGTAACTGAAGCAACCCAGATAATGCATTCAATCAAAAATAATGAAGCACCCTCTCCTGTTCTTAGCACCTTAGACGATGCAAAGAGCAATAAGAAGATGGATATTGCACTTAGTATATTCCATACATAGTGGATAGCGCTTGCGCCTCCTCCATTAATGAGAGGCAGCATGTTGCAAAGAAAAGGAATTGCAGGAAGAACTAAAGCTAGAAGCATATAAGGCCAGACCTTAAGCTCTGGCTCATAGTCCTCGTAGGCGATTTCTCTCATAATTCTCCGAAATCTTACCAGACTCTCTTGTTGATGATGCGTTCTGCACCTTCATAGCCAACATAGAGTGAGACTTTATTATCTTCATCCAATGAATTCCAAAGCTCTTCTGTAAATGAGGACAGGCTATCGCCAAAGCTGACACATACTGGGTCAGAGGAGAATGCAGATGCGTCTTCTGAATAGGTGTGGATTATATGGCCAAAGCCTGGTGTGTTCTCATAGTTCCATACAACCTTTTCATCCTCACCCTTTGCATTCTTTCTTACGATAAGAAGGCTATAGCGACCATCTCTTTCATATACAAGAGTAATTCTTGGAGTGTTGAGCGCATCTGGCTCAGGAGAAAGACCATCCAAGGACTCTAAAAGGGTCTTGCCGCTATCGAGAGCATCCTTGATATCCTTTCCATGGCTGCCATTGGCCAAGATCTTGCGGTCTCCAGACTCATAGGAGGCAATATAGAGTGTTAGCTCATTGCCGCAATCAGAATCACAGTCATAAGGCACAGCCCTGAGCTCTTGATTATCCATAACAAGAACTCTATTTCTGCTCATCTCGCTTCTTCCCATTAAAGCATAGGCAGCAACAGGACGACCGTTCTTGAGAGTTCCTCCAATCAAAATCCTACCAGGGTATTTTCTATCCTTCAGATAATCGCTGATTCTCATATTTCCTCCTACCTCTATTTTACTCAAATAGTCACAAGAAAAAAAAGCTTTATTGCTATGCAATTGCCTTTTTCTTCTTTACAGAAGGCACTGTTGCTGCAAAAAGGGAGTTGAAGAGACCCAAAACAGCAGAAATGATGAACAAGAGCTCGATTCCAACAACCTGCCAAATATAACCACCGAAGAATGCAATGATGATTGAAATGAGGTGGTTAACAGAGATTCCTGTAGTAAGAGTAGCTGTAAGCTCCTCCTGGCTATCTGAGATATTTCTGACATAAACATTGGTTGCCATCGATGCAAGTGATATCACTGTATCGAGAACAAAGTTAACGCATACAACAATGAATGCAACATTTGGAGCGAAGATTCTATGCGAGAAGCCGTACAGTATACATACGAATACCAGCACTATTGTATCTGCAACCATGATTGTCTTGTAGCCAAGACGATCGATAAGCTTTCCAATCAATGGGCTGCAGACGATTGAGCATAGTGCAGAAATTGCAAGCAGAAGTGAAATAGATGAAGTGTCTGCACCATAGTGGAGAATGATTACATATGGAGCAAATGTGAGGAAAATCTGCTTCCTTGCTCCATAGAACACTTCTAGCATATAGAACTTGAAATATTTCTTCCTGAAGTACAGTCTCTGTCTTCTACCCTCATTTACGGCCTTGCTCTTCATTGATCCAGAGATTACTAATGACAATCCCATCAAAACAGCAACGATTAGGTAAGTAAGCCTGAACGATGAGATAGAAGCTGATGTTCCCACCCTTCTGAAGATATAGAATACGAAAGATACAATCAAAAGCGATGTGACATTTCCAGCATTTACGATGCTGTTCATCATGCCAAGAGCCATTCCTTCCTTTCCTTCTTGAGAATGCTCTAGAGCAATGGTGCTCTTCATAGGAAGTGCAATGTGATCGCCGAAGCTGAATATTGTGATGAAGAAGAATACAGGAACAACATGGGCAGGAATAAGAGCGAGGCCGAGAGAGCCAAGTCCCATTACAAAGATGCCAATCTTCATAATCTTCGCTTCACTCAATCTGTAGAGGAAAGCAAGGATGAAGATGAGAAGAAGACCTGGCAGTTCTCTGAAAAACTCAAGTACGCCTCTTTCAAAGGCGTTTACATCTACAATCTGTGCCAGGTAATTATCCTGTACACCCTTATAAAATCCGTAAGCAAGACTCTGGAGTAGAAGAACCAGCAAAAATGGTATAGCTCCCTGCTCCTTTTTGAAGATTGAATATATATAGGAAGCAACCCCTTCCCTCTTGAGCGATTTTGACATAAAGACTCCCAGGGAAAGGATATATTCTATATACAATTTCTTCAATAGCCTAGAGTAAACTGCGTTAAATATGCCTGTTTACCTAAGGCCAGTATTGTGCGATAATCTTGCTATGGCATGGCTTGAAGTAAAGAATCTTACGCTTAAGGAAAAGGATACCCTATTTCTATCAGAGCTATCATTTTCGCTAGAAAAAGGAACAATTACGCTCCTTGCTGGCAGAAATGGAAGCGGCAAGTCTATGCTCCTAAAATCTCTCAAGGGCCTGCTGCCTGCAGATGGCAGCATATGCCTAGATGGCAAAGAGCTCAAGAGACGAGAGAGACTGCGCTCCATTGGACTTGTATTCCAGGAAACAGCACTGCAGATTGTCGGCTCCACTGTAGAAAAGGATGTTGCCTTTGGACCTGAAAATCTAGGTCTTGAGAAGTCTGAGATAGCAAAAATCGTTGATGCTGTAATTGCCGAGCTTGGCTTGGAGAAAGTAAGGACAAAGAATCCATCAGATCTCTCTGGTGGAGAGAGAAGGATGCTCTCTATTGCGGGCGTAATTGCAATGTCTCCATCTATCATCCTTCTAGATGAGCCACTTGCAAACCTCGACTATCCTGCGACTGTCAATGTGATCAAGACTTTGATAAAGCTCAAGGAAGCAGGTTTTACAATCCTCATTGCCTCCCACGAAGCAGAGAAGTTCCTTGCACATACAGACAGGACAATCATCATGAGGGGTGGAAAGATCGTCTCTGACAGAAAATCAGAAGACTCTCTTGATGCACTCAAGAAATATGGAATCTACATCCCACCTAAGCTAACATTTAAGGAGCTTTCATGGGCAGAATAGAAAAGCGCAACAATCCTGGAATCCTATTTCTAGAACTTTTGGCGATTTCTATCTTAATCTCATCCGCGTCCTTAGGATGGCTCGGAATCTATGCAATCATCTTCATTGTTGCATCTTTGATCTTCAGGAGGGGCATTTTCCACAGCTTTAGAAAGTCTCCATTCTTAATCGTCCTGATTGCAATGTCTTTCATCAGCCATTTTGCTGCATCTTCTAACTGGGAGATTGGTCTCGGAGAAGCTGCAAGATTGACACTGCTGCTTGCATTCTCATTTCTATTCATTGAAGTCGTAGATTCTGCAGAACTTGCCTCTTCCTTGGGCAAGCTCTTTTCATACTTCATTGGCAAAAAGGCTTGGGTACTGTCATCGATGATGACTGTAACAGTGGCAATTATTCCTATCATCATCGAAAGCTCAAAGGAGATGTTCCACGCAAGACAGAGCAGAAATGAGGATTATCTAAGGCATCCTGTCAAAGGAATATCCAACTACTCAGTATCACTTATGAGACACCTCTTTGCCCGCAGTGAGGAGTTCTACAATGCACTTTTAGCCCGTGGCTACAGAGAAGACATGGAAAGAAGTGCTCCACCAATTCACTTTACAGATGTATTATCTCTCTTGGGAGTTGCAGCTTTATGTGTGCTTGTCATGATAAACAGAATCTTAGGAAACTGATGAAGGAAAGGCTAAAAGCCTTTGCCAACAAGAAGTCTGAATCTCAATACATCATAGAATCACTTTTAGAAGATGAGGCCTTCAATAAAGCAGAGATAGTACTTGCCTTTGCACCCTTAAAATCAGAGCCAGATATCACCCCAATTTTGTCAGATGAACGAATAGCTCTTCCTTACATAGAAGATGGAATAATGCACTTTTCATCAGACAAGAATCTAGATAAAAGCCAGCTTGGATTTCTAGAGCCTAGGAATAAAGTACCGCTATCTTATGAAAAAGCTGTGATATTAGTTCCAATGCTCGCCTTCGACAACAGGCTTTATCGCCTTGGAAGAGGCGGTGGATATTATGATAGGTATCTCCAGAAAAATAGAGACAAACTCTACTCTATCGGTCTTGCGTTTTCAGTGTCAAAGCTAGATTTTTTGGAAGTTGAAGAGCATGACCAAAAACTCGATAAGATTATTTGCCCAAATCTTTAGACACTTAATAAACAATCTGTTGCTAAATATACACATCATTTAATTATTTAATCAAAAAGAATACTATTAAGGTTCAGTTTATATTTCCAAAATGCCATAATTCTCAATGATTTGAAATTAATAATTTGTTATCATATAAGGAGACATAATCTTGAGACAGATAGTCAACATCAACAGAAAATGGGCATTCTCCATGGAGTCAAAGAACATTCCTGAGACAATGCCATCAAATTGGCTTTACGTAAATCTTCCTCACACATGGAACAATATCGATGGACAGGACGGCGGCAACGATTACTATCGCGGCACCTGCATATACTCTAGAACAATCGATAAGCTCGAAGAACTTCCAAATGCTGATGAGTACTATCTAGAAATCAAGGGTGCAAACTCTAGCGCAACAGTTTATCTCAACGGCAAGGAAATCGCATCACATGATGGTGGCTACTCAACATGGAGAGTAAAGCTTGACCTCACAGGTAGAGACTTCCTCGTAATCACAGTAGACAACAGCGCAAATGAAACAGTATATCCTCAGATGGCTGACTTCACATTCTACGGCGGCATCTACAGGGACGTTAACATCGTATGCGTAAACAAGAAGCACTTCGACCTCGAGTACTATGGCGCACCTGGAATCAAGGTCACACCTGTCGTCAATGGCAAGGACGCTGATGTTGAGATCGAGACCTTCGGCAATTTCGACGAGAGCGTAAGATACACAATCCTCTCCAGAAAGGGCGATGTCGTTGCCACTGCAGAGGGCGGAAAGAAGGCATCTTTCAAGATTGCAGACGCACACCTCTGGAACGGAAGAAAGGACCCATACCTCTACACAGCTAAGGCAGAGCTCATCGTTGACGGTGTTGCTGTCGACGAGGTTTCTTCAGCATTCGGCGTAAGATCCTTCGAGATCGATGCAGAGAAGGGCTTCATCCTCAACGGCGAGAAGTATCCACTCAGGGGCGTAAGCCGCCATCAGGACTGGTGGGGCAAGGGCAACGCACTTTCAAAGGAAGACCACGAGACAGACATAGACCTCATCATGGAGGTTGGAGCAACAACAATCCGCCTTGCTCACTACCAGCACGACCAGTACTTCTACGACCTCTGCGACCAGAAGGGCCTTGTGATCTGGGCTGAGATTCCATACATCTCAAAGCACATGCCAACTGGTAGAGAGAACACAATCAGCCAGATGAAGGAGCTTGTGGCTCAGAACTACAACCATCCATCAATCGTTGTTTGGGGTCTTTCAAATGAAATTTCAATGCAGGGATCTACACCAGACCTCATCGAGAACCACAAGATTCTCAATGACCTCTGCCACGAAATGGACCCAACAAGAAAGACAACAATCGCAGTTGTATCAATGTGCGATATCAATGATCCATACATCCAGATTCCAGATGTTGTTTCACACAACCACTACTTTGGATGGTACGGCGGTGATGTATCAATGAATGGTCCTTGGTTCGATAATTTCCACAAGGTATATCCAAATATTCCAGTAGGATGTTCAGAATATGGTTGTGAAGCATTAAACTGGCATACATCTGATCCAAAACAGGGT
>JAGBWX010000074.1 GCA_017629575.1 Spirochaetales bacterium
ATGCTTTCCTCCTTAGTTTCACGCAAAAGCGGTTAGCTTAATTATAGCAAATAGCTAGCAAAAAATAAAAAAAGCTCGCAAAAGTTTACAAAACTACTTTTTTTTGTGCATTAATGGCCTATAAATGGCAAAAAACAACGCCAAAACGAAGGTATTTTGGCGTTTATACTTCAATTTTTCGATATTTATATTGAGATACAGGACATCAAAACAAAAATTTCTTTATTTTTTACTTAATATTTATTAAGTATTTAAGAGCTTCTTAACTCCGCTAGCATCAATGACGTCTGTAAATAGTCCATCAATCTTGCCTGACTTCTCGCCCAAAAGAATAAGCTGAGGGAAGTCTGGCTCCGTGCTATGATCCTGCAGCCACTCAATAAGATGAGCCTTGTCACCCTTCTCAAGAGCGTCAGCAAGACCTGTGATAGCGATAGTCTTGAAAGCCCCGGTGGAGACCCAGCGCTTCAGCTGCTCTAAGCCTTTTCTAGCCTCGTCTGGAGAGAATAGCTTTACATTGGCTGCACCGAAATCACTGCTTTCGGAGCAGAATGAGAGCTCTGCCCTAATAGCTGAAAATACTTCCTTATCCAATTCGCCTTGATAGATGTGAATCTTAGCCATAAGTTCCTCCGAGTTTAGGATGAAGTCATATACAGATGAAGAAGAGCCGCCTGGTGTTGGAGCTGGTCCTTCAATCTGGGATAGTGCTTCTTCATTCTTTTTCTTCATGTTGAGTAGATCGCCATAGAATCTTGAAATATCATAATCGCTTGATATCATTCTCAATTCTTCGAGAACAGCAAGCGCCTCGTCATATTCACCATAGCCTGCAAGCAAGAGTGCATAGTTATAGCCAGATGGAATGTGGTCATAGTCTTCCCAGCCTTCTTTAAAGAGAGCTGTAGCACCTGCCATATTGTTTTCCTTAGCCATCTTGTAAGCTGGTTCCACGACCTCGAGCTTTGGCTTATTTTTCATTAAATTGATGGTATAAGAAGCCTTTGCAGGAACAAATCTAGAGAGAATATCGCTCTGGAAGTCACTGATCATAGATCTGAAGAGGTCTTCGCCCTTTTCAGTGAAGGTTGGATACTTTGGATCGAGTTTGGTTGTCCATGTATAGCTATCTTCGAAAGTCTCCCTAGCGACAACCTTGTTTGCTCTACAATCTACAACTGTGATTGAATATGTGATATGGGCAATCATCTTAACTCTGAAGGTGATTTCCTTAACAATAACATCCTGGTTCAGCTTCTTGTCGAAAACTTTGACATTCTTCTCCTCAGACCAAACGTATTCATCATATGTCATTGATTCAATCTTAGGAATCATAACTGCATCGTAGCCCTGCTCAATAAATACTTCAGATGCATCGTAGCCCAGGCTATCCATGCCCAGGATTGTATCTGTCTTCTTTGGCTCCAGGATATTCTCAAAGAAGTTTGTCTTGGAAATTGTTGAATAAAGCTTATTTGTCGCATAATTTGCAACATTCTTGTTCAAATTAGAATCATATGTGGAGAAGACATTAAGCGAACTAGCAAGCGGTGTGAGGCTTCTTATAAAGATTGGGCTATACATCTTTCCGCTATAAGGAACAGTTGAAGCAATTGCAATATTCTTATAAGAACCCATGTTAACCTTGGATGGCTTCATATAGCTGAGTTTTATAGATGTTGAGCATGATGATAAAACAAGCAGCAAAACAATCAATATAGTGAATACTCTATTTTTCTTAATCATAAAGAGACAAACCTCATTTTTGTTATTTTCCAAATCATACCACATTACTTGCCTTTATACACCTTGAAAATTAATTCAAGTTAGACGATTATCATAAACATGGAAGAGTTCTACGAAGACGATATTGAGGCAGTAGAAGAAATAGAGGAACTCTATTCCTTCATCCCTGACGTTGAAAAAAGTGCAGAGGAAGATGATATGGACTTTCTCTATGAAGATTTAGAAGACGAGGCTGGAGATATTGACTTCTGAGTCTATTTTGTAGATTTTGGAACAGGTGCTGAGGTTTAGGTATGTGGAAAGGCAAATACTATGAAGAATTAAGAGATGCAGCTAGAGCTGGAGAAATACTCTCCACACTCTCTGACGATCTTCTTTCTATGCAGGCACCAACTCTTGTAAGAGACCAGATCGAGAAGTTCACCTTAACAGAAAAGACTATCGTAACTCTCATGAACAGCAGGGTCGTAAGACAGCAGCTAGTATATATAGTAGATAAATCAAATGATTCAGAACTTCAGGAGCTCTTCTCTTTCATCAACGCAATTTACCATCAGAATACGCCAGGCTCAAATGCAGATGGCCTTGAAAGCTTCAAATCCTTTCTCTCCACAAGGGAGAAGAAATATGGCAAAAACAGCCCTAGAACATACCTTGCAAGAAAGTGCTACATCGAGGAGCTGAGGGAGAACAAGAAGGACAAGGGCTTCAAGCTTCTTAGGAAGAACTTCGAAATTCTCTTGAATAACCCAGAGCTTCTTCCATATGCTGCAATGCAGGATGAAGCTAAGTACTTCATCCGCTATTATGACCAGACAGCGGAAAGCGTAAAGAGCGCAAAGGCATATAAAATCTTCAGGGAATTCATCAATGTAGGCAGAAGAACATGCCCTGCATCCTCCTTCACCAGAGCTATTGAAAAGGTATAACCCACGATTTTCTAATATTTTTGCATATATATTGCATAAATATTCATCAAAATGCATATTGCAATTCAATACTGCTTTGTAGTATCCTCTCTGCATAAGACAGGAGGTTTCTCAAATGAAAAAGGTATTGGCAGTTCTTGCTATCTTGATTTTAGCTTCATCCATGGTATTCGCTAACGGCGAAAAGGAAAGCGCAGCAGCTAACGGCGAAAAGGTTTATAAGATTGGTATTTCAAAGTTCTTGGCACACCCAGCTCTTGACGCATCAGAACAGGGCTTCAAGGAATATCTTGCAACAACAGGTCTCAATATCACTTATGACTCACAGAACGCTCAGGGAGACATCTCCACAACAGCTACAATCGCACAGAAGTTCAAGGACGACAATGTAGACCTCGCATACGGTATCGCAACACCTACAGCACAGGCTCTTGCCAATGCTCTTCCATATACACCTGTTGTATTCGCAGCAGTAACAGACCCAGTAGATGCTGGCCTCGTAAACGACTGGACTGGCTCATCAGACATCCTCGTTTGCGGTACATCAGACTCATCACCAGTTGAAGCTCAGATCAAGCTTCTTGCTGATATCACAGGCGCTAAGGTAATCGGTAACGTTTACAACTCTTCAGAAGCAAACGCAACTGTACAGCAGGCTCTCATCAAGGAAGCATGCTCTAACCTCGGCCTTGAATTCATCTCAGCTGCTATCACAAACTCTTCAGAAGTAAGACAAGCTACACAGTCAATCATCGACAGAGTTGACGCTATCTACGTTGCAACAGACAACGCTGTAGTATCAGCACTCCCAGCACTGGACGAAGTAGCATACGGCGCAAAGAAGCCAGTTCTCTGCGGCGACCCAACAAGCACAAAGGGCCTCAACATCCTCATCGCATGGGGCTTCGACTACTACGCAATCGGCGTTTCAGCTGGTAAGCAGGCAGAAGCTATCCTTAAGGGTGCAAACGCTGGCGAGCAGGGTTCAATCGTTCTTTCAGACCCAGCAGACTTCGAGCTTTGGTTCAACCTCGACACAGCAAAGGCATTCGGCATCACAATCCCACAGGAACAGATTGATGTTGCAGTTGGCGTTATTGAGAACGGTGTTGAAATTACAAAGTAATCTAGGTTAGGATTAGTAAGCCACCGCCTAAGGGAGGTGGCTTTTCTCTTACACCCAAGGGGGTTATCTAAAATGATTGAAGGAATTTTCGTCGAGGGCCTTATCTTCTCCATCATGGTTCTCGGAATCCTTATAAGCTATCGCATCCTCGACATGGCTGACATGACTTGCGATGGCGCAGTAGCCACAGGTGCAGCTGTTTGTACAATGTGCATCGTCAATGGCCAGGGCATCGCTGTTGGAATGCTTCTCGCATTCTTAAGCTGTATCGTATGTGGTCTTATCACAGCTGGCATCCACAACAAGCTTCATGTCCCAGTATTGCTTGCAGGTATCCTTACCCAAACAATGCTCTACTCCATCAACCTCAGAATTCTTGGAAACAAGGCAAACGTTCCTCTTGTTAGAGTAGATACTCTCTACAGACTCTTCCCTAAGGCATTTTCTTTCGTATCCCCTTCAGTAGCATCGCTCATCGGTTCTCTGATTGTTATCATTATCGTAAAGTGCCTTCTTGACCTCTTTTTCCGCACAGACTTGGGTGTTTCACTCGGTGCCATGGGTGGAAATGAGCAGGTTGTAGTATCACAGGGCATGAATCCAGATATCCTCAAGTACATCGGACTTGGAGTTGGAAACGGCATCATCGGCCTTTCTGGAGCACTTCTTGCACAGTATCAGGGATTTGCTGATGCAAACCTTGGTCAGGGCATGATCGTTCAGGGCCTTGCAGCTATCATGCTTGGAGAATTCCTCTTCTCATCAAACAAGATTTCCCTCATCACATTAAGAGCCATCATCGGAGGTATCATCTATAAGGCATTGATGTTCCTCGGTAGAAAGTATGGCTATATAATTGGTATCACACCAAATGACTTCAAGCTCCTCACTGGCGTTCTTGTTATTGTATCTCTCACTATTGCAAAGACAAGAAACATGTATTCCAACAATGCAGCAAGAAAGAAGGCTATGGCAAGAACACTTCTTCGCAAGGGGGCTCTAAATGACTAAGAAACAGGAAAAGAGCTTCAAGTCAAAGATTGCAAGACTCGAAAACATTGCAGCAAATCTCGATACAAAGTCAGACAAGCTCAGGGACGAGGCAGCTTCCCTCTATGGCAACGATGCAAAGAGAGAAAAAGCTAGCATGATCAAGGCTGAGTCTGTTGCCTATTCAAAGAAGGCAATCAAGGTCAGAAAGCAAATTGAGGACCTCAAGGGCGAGCTCAAGGCAGAAACAGATGACAATGCACTGCTTTCAATCTCTCATGTTACAAAGATATTCTCACCAGGCACAGTAAATGAGAAGGTAGCGCTCGAAGATATCAACCTCACAGTTTACGATGGGGATGTTATCTGCGTTATCGGATCAAACGGCTCAGGAAAGTCTACCCTCTTCAACATGATTGCTGGAACATTCCCTGTAACAAGCGGCACAATCAAGCTTGCTGGAAAGGATATTACAAGACAGCAGGAATATAAGAGAGCTTATCAGATTGGAAGAGTATTCCAGGACCCTACAAAGGGAACTAGTGCAAACATGGCTATTGAGGATAACCTCATGCTAGCATCCAAGAAGGGTATGAGAGGAATCAAATACTCCCTAAACCAGAAGAGCAGAGCTGAATACAAGGAAATTCTCAAGCCTATCCATCTCGATGAAAGACTCAAGGATAGTGTAGGCCTTCTCTCTGGCGGACAGAGACAGGCACTCACACTCTTGATGACAACACTCTCAAAGCCTCACCTACTCCTGTTGGATGAGCATACAGCAGCTCTTGATCCTAAGACAGCAGCGAAAGTATTAGATCTTACAGACAAAATCGTAGAAGAGAATAATCTTACGACAATCATG
>JAGBWX010000075.1 GCA_017629575.1 Spirochaetales bacterium
CAAGCCACTTCGTCATATCCATTCTCAGCAGCATAACGAAGCATTCTCTTCATTGCAAGCTCTGGCCAATTCTTTTCAAAAGGAGCAGCAGGAACTCCTGTCCTCATTTCTTTCTTGAGATTGTCGATGGCAGCATCAATATCATCCTGCGTTGTCGCATACCACTCATGCATCTCTTCCGGAGACATCACATTCTCATTAGGAACATATGCGGTGTCCTGAAGTTTAAGATATGAATTAAAGTCATCGCCATACTTTTCATTAAGCTGCTTTAAAAGAGATGTTCTTCGTCTCAATCTTTCATCACGCTCAGTTTCTAAAGCATTGAGTCTTTGTTCATACTCTCCTATAGACATTGAGTATCCCTTATCTCTGCCTTCTTGATGTCTTTTTGATTGAATCTCATCAATAACAAGCACTCTGGTTTTTTTAAGTGCTTTTTCATGTTTTTCTTGTAATCTATTATACTCGTCTTGGATAGATTCTGGCCAAGCTGAGCGTTTGAGACCATACTTCTCTATTGCGTCTTTTGTAAAAATGCTGACTTCTTCTAGAATGGCATCAGATTCTGCTGTATCTTCAACAATCTCTGTGTCTCCGAATCTAACCCAAGCAACTGCTCTTCCTTTGCCAGCATCGCCGAAATGAACGTCATCCCATTCACCCCACGATTTGATTGTCGGTACTATAAGAGCAATCTCCTTTTTATTCTCAAGACCATCTGAAGTGTACATGAGTCTTGTTGAGTTAATAGGAGTAAGACGTTCATATTCTACACCAAGAATTTTAGACCATTTTTCCATGTCTTCATTATCCTCGTGGTAGAATGTGAAATACACTTCATTACCATTAGATACCTCTATGTCATATGGGAACTTTGTGTCTCCAAAACGCTCTCTTAGTTTTTCGATTGCATAATCTGCGGCAGGATTTCCATAAAAATCATCGTCTTCATGCTCCTCGTAGTACCCTGACACATAGGCATTAACTTCGTTTTGAAGAATATCTTGCATCTTACCATATGCAATAGTAGCAGCATCTTCAGCCTCTGCCACATATTTTTCTTCTTCAATCTGAATATCATTCTCCTTGATGTAATCAAGCACCTCCTGCTTAGTGAGTGTTTTAGCATCTTGAGATTTGAGCCAATCAGAAAGGCCCATCCACTTATCTTCTCCAGCCTTGAGACCCCCGGCTTTCTCAATCATCTTGAGCCACTGCTCTGGAGTTGCCTTCTCCTGCTTGATTCCCTGAACGGCAAGAGCTGCGTTAGAAATAAAGATAGGTTTATTTGACTTTATACTGAACTGATTATCTGCACCTCCAAGCTCAAACACCTCAATCGTCTGCTCGTCAGATACTCTTTCGACATCTACGTTATTGTCCTCAAGAAGAATATCTACAGTATCATTTGTCAAAGCAATAGCTTCTTCAGAAACATTGCTATCACTTTCGATTTCCTGTCCTATGTGATACTGATTTCCTCGCTTTGCAAAAGATTCTTCTACGCCCCTCGCAAAGTCCGAAAGGTATCTTCCTAGGTTTACTGAAGAAGGCGATTGCTCATATTCACTATACTCTTCTCTTGTAGCAAAATAATCTCCTACAGCCTTTCCAACATTGAATGCCATATCCCTCTTCTCTTCAGGAGTAAGGTCATATCTCTTCAACTGTTTTTCAAGAGACTTCTCTCTCTTTTCCGCTTCTTTTGCAGGGTTAGATACTGGATTAGGAGCTACAGGAGCACTGACAGACTCTCCAGTAAAGTCTGGCATATCCTCATCAAGAGAGCTTTCTATAATTACTTCTGATGATGATTCGCTAGGTAGAAC
>JAGBWX010000076.1 GCA_017629575.1 Spirochaetales bacterium
CAAAGGAAGCTTGCTCATTTAGGGATGCAAAACCAGACTTCGATAACTTAAACGCTGTTGTCATTGGAGTCAGCAAGGATAGTGCTAAGGCACATAGATCCTTCATTGAAAAACAAAGCTTGAACTTCATGCTCCTGACAGACGAGAAAGCCGAAGTGCTCGAGAAATATGAGGCTTGGGGTGAAAAGAGCATGTATGGCAAGAAGTATATGGGCATTATAAGATGCACCTATGTTATCGATGAGAATGGAATGATCATCAAAACCTACCCAAAGGTATCTGTTGCAACCCACGGGCAGGATGTAAAGAACTTCTTAGAAAGCATCAAATAGAGCTTGCCCTATCAACTTTAGATGAGAGTCTGAGCATTGCATCATACTCTCTTCTCTTGTATTCATAGTAGCTAGCATTGTGAGTGGAGAGAGCCTTGAGCCTATCTTCCTTGCTAAGTGTCATAAAAGCAGCCTTGTTGCCCTTCTCTGCGTCTCTCATCCTCTCTAAGCGAAGAACTCTATCTATTCCCAGCTTTGAGATGAGTCGTTTTCTGAACTCATGCCTATTTCCACTTAAAGTAGAGACGCAGTATGGGCACTGTGGCCACATGTTATCATTTTCAAATTCTACAGAGCGACTCTCCTCAGGAGAGATGTAATATCCAGCCTCTGCATTTCTCTCGTGTATAATCCTTCCGCAAGACACACACTCAACAAGATTGTTTCTATCACTCTCGATATGCTTTCTATATCTCTGAAATACTCTGATGGCATCCTCTCTAGGATCTGCTTCTCTTCTAATTGCTAATCTGCTGATGAATGTGCTGACTGTCATACGGTTATCTCCTTTTTCTACAGAATAACCATATGAACGGACATATATTGTCCTAGTTAGATAAATATTCTCTATTTACATTCTTGAAAATCTTAATCAACAGGAAGACTGTTGGTACATCGGCTGCAAAGTATGCAAACCAAAGTCCATTGATTCCCCATAGATAGTTCAATAGGAATGCCAATGGAATGAGGAAAATGAAGAATCTAGAGTAAGTAATCTTCAAGCTCTTCGTTCCAAGTCCCAAGCCCTGGAGAAGACCTGTCATTATTATATTTGGGCTAGTAAGCAGGAAGCAGAAGCATAGAGACCTAAAGGCCCTTGTTCCCAGAGCAATTAGCTCTGCATCCTCTGTAAATACAGATACTAGCCATGGCGAGAACAGCTGGAAGAAAATAAAGCCTAAAATCATGACGGACCAAGAAAGAGCAAGGGAAGTAAAGAAGCACTTCTTCACTCTTTTATAGTCCCCCATGCCATAGTTGTAGCCAACGATGACAATCAATGCGCTTCCAATTCCAGATGCAGCAAGGAACATGAATGACTCCATCTTGATGTACATTCCATATACTGCCATTATCCCAATTCCATAAGAGACAATGAGCTTATTAAGAACTACGCCAACAATTGGGCCAGCAGCCTGGGCAAGCATAGAAGGTAGCGCAATCTGAAAAATTCTCTTTCCATCAAGCGCAGAGAATGAGAATCTGCTTTTTGTACATTTACTTTTAAAATAAAGAATTAATGCAATTATTGCAGAAAGAGAAAAACCAATAGCTGTTGCAAGACCAGCTCCAAAGGCACCCATATCAAGAGTAAAGATGAATATTGGATCTAAGATTATATTTACAATTGCACCAGAGCTTTGGATGACCATTGAGCTCTTGCTCATGCCGTGTGACTGGAGAATGAATGATATTAGAGAAGCAACAAATACAAATGGAAACGAAAGTGCAACAACATAGAGATATCTGACAGCCTCGGATATCGCAAAGTCGCCATCAAGAAAGTATTCAACAAAGCTTCTGTTTATCAAAATGACAAAAAGAGAAGAAACTGTAGCTGATATCATGGCAATTGTCCAAGCTGTTCCCACAGAGCTTATAGCCCTCTTGTCATTTCTTTCTCCAAGGCACTTTGATAACAGGCTACCCTCTCCAGCTGCAATGCCGTTTCCCAATGCAAGTACGGCAAGGAAAAGTGGCTGTATGATAGATACGCCAGCAAATGCCTCTTCTGAATATTTGGCAATAAAAAGACTGTCTGCTATGTTGTACACTGCCTGCAGCGACATCGACAGCATTATTGGAAGAGCCATGGACAGAACGAGTCGCAAAGGCTTCATTGTACCGAGTTTATTGTTTCCCACGAAAAAGAGAATACATAAAAACCTTGCATTCTTCTATAACGATATCAAAAGTGATACTCTCTTTTTTATGAAAAGTTTATCTGACAGAACTGCGCACTTCACAGATAGCGCAATTAGAAGAATGACAAGAATCAGCAATGCCTGCGGAGCAATCAACCTTTCTCAGGGCTTTCCTGACTTCAATCCACCTGTTGAACTCACAGAAAGACTTAAGGCTGTTGCAGATGAAGACTTCCACCAGTACTCACTTACTTGGGGTGCAAAGAACTTCAGAGAAGCTCTTGCAGAGAAGCAGAAGCACTTCATGGGCATCGACATAGATCCAGAGACTGAGGTTGTTGTAACTTGCGGCTCAACAGAAGCTATGATGGCAGCAATGATGAGTGTCATCGATCCAGGCGACAAGGTTGTCATCTTCTCACCTTTCTACGAAAACTACACAGCAGATACTATCCTTTCAGGTGCTGAGCCAATATACGTACCACTAACACCTCCAACATTCTCATTCGATCCAGAACAGCTTGAAGATGCATTCAGACAGGGCGCTAAGGCACTTATTCTATGCAATCCATCAAATCCTTCTGGCAAGGTATTTACTTATGATGAGTTGATGATTATCAGATCCATCGTTCTCAAGTACGATGCATATGTAATCACAGATGAAGTATATGAACACATCATCTACCCTGGCCATAAGCATACATACTTTGCATCTCTTCCAGGAATGAAGGAAAGAACAATTTCCTGCTCATCTCTCTCAAAGACTTATTCAATCACAGGCTGGAGACTTGGTTATGTCATTTCAAGCGAGGAGATCACCGACAGAGTTAGAAAGACACATGACTTTTTGACAGTTGGAGCAGCAGCACCTTTGCAGGAAACTGCAGTCACAGCCCTCAAGTTCCCTCTCTCCTACTATGATGAGCTTGCAGCTCTTTATAACAGAAAGAGAGAACTTTTCCTCGATGGTCTCAAGACTCTTGGCTTTGACTACTCAGAGCCACAGGGAGCCTACTTCGTTATGGCAGACATCTCAAACTTTGGATATAAGGATGATACAGAGTTCTGCATTGACCTTGCTCAAAAAGTTGGTGTTGGAGCAGTTCCAGGATCAAGCTTCTTCAGAGAAAGCATCAACAATTACATTAGATTCCACTATGCAAAGAAAGAAGAGACTCTTCTAGAAGCATTGAATAGGCTTGAGGATATCAAGAAGCTGAAGAGATAAGACATCTAAAGTTTAGATGTAAATATAGATTACAAAAGGAAATAAAATAAGGAAAGCACACACTTTCCTTATTTTTTACTTGTTCAAAACGAAGTTCTCCATGAAATATGGAAGCTGTTTTCTCCACCAAGGCCAATCATGATTTACATCAAAGCCCCAGTAATCTGAGAAGTGAGGAATATTCATTCTAGTCAAAATAGCATCAAGTTCTCTTGTTCCTTTCAAAAGTTCTTCTTCCCAAGCTCCCTGTCCACAGCAAGTGAAGATATTGCTGTTTCTGTATATCTCAATATATGGATGGTCCTGGGACATGTTTGGAAGGAAGTGAACAGGACTATTTGCATATAAAAGGTCATCCATATATGGGCCAAAGAACTGCTGTGCGTTGAATGTTCCTGAGAGGGAAATCATTGTATCAAAAAGGTCTGGACGTCTGAAGAAAAATACTCCGGAGTGAACGCCTCCCATTGAACAGCCTGTTGTAATAGCCTTGCCATTCCAACGAGAGTGCTCCTTGCACCAAGGATAGAGCTCATCGACAATGTAGTGATACCATCTCTCCTGAGCCTCAATTCTTTTTCTGCAGTCACCATTCTTATCTGACCAGCTCTCCCAATCGTTTCCATCTGGAAGAACTAGAAAGATCTCGCCAGACTCAATCCATCTTGCAATTGAATCCACCATTCCGAAGTTTTCAAAGTCCCACCATCTTCCATCCTGAGGAGGGAATGCAAAGCAGAGCCTACCACCCTCTCTACCGAAAGTCTTGAACTCCATCTCCCTAGATAAGCTTTCAGACCAATGCTTTCTTACAATGCCTTCCATCATACCTTCTCCTGGATAAATGCGATGAACTCTTTAGCCATCTCTTCAGTTGCTGCATGTGCTGTGTACATGTAATTGCCCATTGCACCCCACCAAATTGAAGGAAGGCGTTCGCTCATAACAATTGAAGAGCCATACTTTGCCATGATTTCCTCATGGGTGTGCTTATATGAATACTTATCACGGCGTGATGCATATACTGCAAAGTGATGGCTTTCTGGTTCTGGGAAATATCTTGCATCATGTGCAACCATCTCTGCCCAGATTGAATATACATCGAGTGAATGTGCGTAGTTCATCATATCTGGTGTATAGCCGCCAGCTGGTCTCATATTAACCTCGAGGCCAACGATTGTACCCTTCTTGCCAAGGCCCTTCTTGTCCTTTCTGAGGCGGAAGAATTCAAGATGGACGAATCTTGACTTTACTCCAAAGGCCTTAACAGTTGCCCTGCCCTTTACCTTCAGCTCTTCATCAACTCCAGCAGCAGTGTAATAAGCGAGATCCAACTCATTGTTTACGATATCTGCGATTGATGGTGGCCATTCTGTCATAGACTCAAACAAAGGCTCGGCCTTGCTATCTGTAATGACATCATAGGAAACGATATCGCCCTCGATGAACTCCTCCATTACATAGCTTGCATTTGGAAGATTGTTATAGAACCATTCAAGGTCTGCATCATTTGAAAGCTTATATGTGCCACTTGCTCCAACGCCATTGTCTGGCTTGACGATTACAGGATAGCCCCCGATATCATCAAGGAACTTCTTTGCGTCCGAAAGCTTTGTGACCTTATGGCATCTTGCTGTTGGAACCCCGGCCTTCTCATAATACTTCTTCATTGAATACTTTGACTTATACTTCTTTACTCCACTGAAGGAGACACCTGTCTTAACATTGAAGTCAGTTCTAAGTCTTGCATCCTGCTCAAGCCAATATTCATTGTTGGATTCAATCCAGTCAATCTTTCCATATTTGAATGCAAAGAAAGCAACAGCCTTGTACATCTGGCCGTAGTCTTCCATATTGTCTACCTTGTAATACTCTGTGAGACACTCTCTCAGCTGGTATGAAAGCTGATCATAAGGGGTATCAGCAATGCCGAGAACATTTACGCCATTTTTCTTTAGACGATCACAGAAATTCCAATAAGTGTGTGGAAACTGAGGGGAAATAAAAATAAAATTCATGCTAGCTCCTACTAGCATGATGATACTATGATTTATGCAATCTTTTCCATTGAAAAGAATAATTGGAAATAAAATTCAAACAAAAAAAACGCTATTTTACATAAGGCAGGCACTAACCCGCCTTATATCTCTCCTGCATCTCCTTGCAAGTAATGCAAAGAACAGCTGAAGGCATAGCTCTGAGCCTACCCTCGGGAATTTTCTTGCCACACTGCAGACAGTAGCCATATCTATTATCATTGATTCTCTTCAAGGCATTATCTATAGCCTTGAGTCTTTTTGAATCCATTTGATTGAAGATTTCCCTAGTCTTGAGGTTATCTGCTTCGTTTGCGATATCAACATCATCGCCATCAGAATTAAGTCCAAGCCTAATCTCATCCTCATCCTCTTTAAGCTTGTTGATTATTTCCTGCTTTTCTTTTAAGAGAAGCTCTTTCATCTCTTGTGTAAATACATCCATTGCCAACTCCTTACAAATTACAAACCGAAATATCATCCCGAAGTTGCAAATCGTCAACTTTATTCACACAAAATACAAATTCAATTTAAGTTGATATAATCTACTCCGGAGTAGAATATATAGATATGAAAGCGAAGACAAAAAAAGCCATTCAAATAACAGCAATTGTATTTCTTACCTTAGTGCTGGCCGTTGGAGCATACTGTGGCTACGTACTCCTCTCCTATTCCAGAATCGAGGATAGGACACCAATAGCGATAGAAAACAACAAGACAGAAATTCTTGATGCAGAAGATGAATACACAATCACCACCTACAATGTAGGCTTTGGTGCATATGGACCAGAATTCTCATTCTTCTTGGACACAGGCCATATGAGCGATGGAACTTACGTCAAAGGAAAATATGGCAAGTCCATTTCAAAGGAACTCACTCTCAGGAACACCAATGGTGCAATTGGGGAAATCGAGAAGCTTGACTCAGATATCGTCATTCTCCAGGAAGTGGATCTGAAGTCCTCAAGAGCCTATAAGGTTAATATGTATGAGATGTTCAAGACAGCTCTGAGCGACTATTCATCAAGCTATGCATCAAACTTCCATACAGCATATCTTCCATATCCATTCAACGATCCTCATGGAAAGACAGAAGCTGGTCTGGTCACTCTTTCCAAGTACAAGATTAATGACACTCTCAGAAGAAGCTATCCAATCGCAGACAATCTATCAAAGCTCTTCGACCTCGATAGATGCTTCACCGTCACAAGGATGCCTGTAAGTAATGGCAAAGAGCTTGTTTTAATCAACAGCCACATGTCTGCATATGACAAGGGCGGCGTAATTAGAAGTGCGCAGCTCAAGATGCTAAATTCGGTAATATCAGCTGAATATAACAGAGGCAACTATGTAATCGTAGGTGGAGATTTCAACCACATTCTCTCAACGGAGATGGTTGGACACTTTCCTTCAGGACAGCAGACACCTAGCTGGATTGCAGTGCTCAGCGATGATGATATTCCAGAAGGCTTCTCAATTGTCAAAGCAACAAATAGAGAAGAGGTATCAACTTGCAGAGCTGCAGATATCCCATATGAAGAAGGTGTTAACTATACAGCAGTAATCGATGGATTCATCGCTTCAGACAACTTAATCTGCGAAGCTGTTAACATCGAAACAAACTACGCTTGGTCAGACCACCAGCCAGTAGTTCTTACAATTCAGTTCAAATAGAATCCTTAAAGCGCTCAGCAATTGAAAAAATATGCGAGAGCTTAATCTCCAAAGCATTAGCTATCCTTCTGATAGTGTACATAGTGAGATTTGATGTATAGCGTAGACTGAAGAGCGAGCTTAGATAGCTCTTGTCTACGCCCATTCTTCTAGCCAGCTCAGACTTGGAAATGCTATTTTCTTCCATATGTATTGAGAATGCAGATAGTATATCTTCCGATGATATTTCATTGGGGATGTTGCCAAGCTGGACGTGGTCATCCTCTTCATAGGCCTTGAAAAGTTCTGAGGGTGTTACTTGGAAGAATTGAAGCAATTCCATTAGATGATTTAATTGAGGATTATGCCTATCAAAAAGGTTATCAACACTAGATTGAAAACCCATGTATACTCTTTCTTCTCCATCAGCTGTTCTGCAATATACCCTCGATAACTTCATAATCCTCCCATAACAATTCTTGCATAGGTTGACTACAAATGAAATTTTTTTACCATTTTAGGGCTATTATTATATAAATACACCTATTAGTTAAAATAATAAAACCAACATATACCTTCTAGGTTAAGGCAAAAATGCTTCTGTAAACTATAAAATTGATTCAAGCATATCTCTTGCTTTGAGAGATATTTCACCGTCTGGCCCCTGTACTACAAGCGCACTTTCAAGTGCTTCTACAAGTAGCTTCTCTGCTCTTTTTCTATCACCTCTGGCATTTCTCTTCAGATAGCATTTTGCAAGTGCAACCATAAGTCTTGCTACAATCTCATCCTCAGTGCCGTAAAGAGCTTTTTGTTTTTTGATGATGCTCTGGAAAATTGACGCTGCTTCATGGTACTCACCATTTTCCATTAGCATGGATGCTAGAGCAGATTCTGCATCTGTAATGTCTTCGTCGGTGGATGCATAGGACTTCTTTCTCATCTCAACAAGACTTCTGAAGGTATCGATGGCATCATCGATCATGCCAGCTTCGAAATAAGCCTGTCCAAGCTCATCCAAAATAGCTAGCGCACTCTGGCTATATCTTCCATCATTCTTCATCCTCACAAGATAAAGATTTCTCAAGAGATCTATAGCTTTCTTATGATTGCCAGCAAGAGAATAGACATAGCTCAACCTAGAAACAATTGTTCTAGCATTTTCTGACAACTCACCTTCTTTTGAAATAACTCTTGAATAGATATAGAATAAGCAATCTGATGCCTTATCATAATCCTCTAAAAGTAGATAGCATTCAGCAAGGACTGAAACAGTAGCTGTAAGCTTTTCATCAAGCTCTGGATGAGCTGTGATTATCTTGTTCTGAATCATGATGAGTTCTTCAACAGCACTCTCTATCTCATCGTTTGCAAGAACTCTTGTATTTGCGAGAGCGAGGACTGTATCTACCTCATATAGGAAATCTAGATTGTCGATTTCCTTCACGATTCTGTGTTTTTCCTTTCTGTAGATGAGAGAGCTCTTGTAGTCACCCTCTAGCTCATAGGCATCAGACAAGGCTCTGAGGGCCTCCAAATATCCGAGATTCCTCTCATCGAACTTATCAGCAAGCTCCTCAAGATAGTGCTCCAAAAGGCTCTCGGCCATATCGAATGCCGATAAATTGCAATAGACGACAGCCAATGATTCATAGCACATCAAAATCTCATGGCTATCGAGGCTATGGTATCTCTTGCTGAACTCAAGATTATCTTCGAGCATTATAATGGCTTGATGAATATCGCCTGAGGTTATCCTCATATTCGCATTGAAGATTCTGTTCTCAAGGGATTCTTTTGACTCAGGCCCCTTACCATTTGCCCTAGCATCCATAACCTTTGCCATTAACTCAAAAGCTCGCTCTTCATCACCAGTCTTTTGGGCAAATACCGAAAGATTGCTCCAAGCAAGAAGAAGATCCTCTGTAATCTCACCCTCTTGCTTCTCCAAAAGCTCTACAAGGCGCTCTGCATAATAGAGTCCTCTATGATACAGCTCATGGGATGTATATATGAAGAAAGCTTCTGCAAAAGCATCAAAGAGAACGTTCCTATCGTCTGCGCCTCTCTTCAATAGCGTATCTATCCTCTTTTCAAGCGCTTTAAGGCGCTCCAAATCTTTCTCCATCAAAATCCCTCACACAGAGAATAACACAAAGGACTAAAATCAAAAAGTTATGTAAAGAAAATCAGAAAGCAAGTATTGTCTGATAGATTTCGTCAGATACCTCTATTCCATTCTCGCTCTGGCGTCTTCTGTAGTCCAAAGAGCCCTTGCCAGGATATCTTACAGGGCCATCAATTGGTTCAGAACTTTCGACAAAGGCAAGGGTTTCATCAATTAGCTGTTCTGAGAACTCCTTGGCATTCATCCTTTCGTTGTCGATTGCAATAAATACCTGTGAAACTGCAATTTCTGCAGGTTTAGCTGCAATTTCCTTTGTTGAATTGCCGCCAGAAGCTAATGCGGCTACAAGATCGAGAGCAATTGCTAAGCTTGAGCCCTTCCAGAAACCCATTGGAAGTATTCTTCTTGTCTTTTCAATCTTGCCAGGATCTCTGGTAATATTTCCATTCTCATCATAGCCACCATCAACAGGAAGCTCTTTGCCCTGAAGCCTGAGAGTCTGAAGCTTGCCATATGCAAACTGGCTCATGGCAGTATCAACAACGACATGCTCTCCATTTTCCCTTGGAATTGCGATTACAAATGGATTATTTCCAATCTTAGGAGTTTTTCCGCCCCATGGTGGCATAATAGCATTTGTGTTTGTCCAGCAAATAGCAATCATGCCATTATCTGCAGCCTGCCAACCATAGCTTCCGCCACGCATCCAATGATTTGTATTCTTAACAGCAACAGCCCCGATCCCATGCTCACGAGCAAGCTCCATTGCCCTATTCATCAAGAACTTAGCATTGGTATTTCCCATGCCCATCTTTCCATCCCAACGCTCGATCGCACCAAAGCTCTCTACAAGTTCTGGCTTGGCATCAAGATCGATATATCCGTCTTTGATATAGGAAATAACTCTAGGGAACCTGTTGATTCCATGTGAATATACACCATCAAGGGTATTATCTGCAAATAATGTTGCACTCTCCTCCGCAAGCTCTGCAGATGCACCATATTTCACTAATTTATCATAAAATAATTTCTTTAGATCTTCATATTTAATGTTCATATTAATGATTTTATACAAAACAAGGGAAAGCATAAAGAAAAATTTGTCCGCTTGGTGGTGAATCCAAGCGGACGATATAACAGTGGAGTGCATTATGTAGTCCCGTGGAGTACTTGTCGGGATTTATAGTAGTTAGTGGCAACTAACATCTAAAGGATACATAATTGGTGGGTTTATGTCAAGAAAATTTTAAAATAAAATTAAAAAATAAATTATGCCAGGAAAATATGGATTTAAGTAAACTTTTAGATAAAAAAAACACCTCTAATGAGGTGCTTTAGAGCGGAAGACGGGGATCGAACCCGCGTGACCCACCTTGGCAAGGTGGTGCGTAACCACTACGCTACTTCCGCA
>JAGBWX010000077.1 GCA_017629575.1 Spirochaetales bacterium
ATTGGAATCAATACTGAAGAGATCACTTTCATCAAGTCCTGGTGGAAAGGTGGAGGTAACGAAGGTCCATGTTACGAGGTATGTTGCCGTGGTGTGGAACTTGCTACACTTGTTTTCATGCAATACAAAACCTTGGAAAACGGTGACAAGGAAGAGATTCCAATTAAAGTGGTTGATACCGGTTACGGATTGGAAAGAATCGCATGGATTTCACAAGGTACTCCAACCGCATACGATGCATGTTTCGCTCCTGTAGTGGACAAGCTTAAGGAAATAACCAATGTTGAAGTCAATGAGGACATATTAGCAAGAAATGCAGAGATTGCAGGTATGATGGATATTGAGGATATAGGGGATATCAGAGAGCTCCGTCAACAAGTGGCAGACAGCTTGGACATTTCCCTTGAGGAATACTTGAAAAATGCAGAGCCAATGGAAGCTATTTATATCATTGCAGACCATACAAGATGTTTGGCATTCATGTTAGCGGATGGAATCATCCCATCAAATGTAAAGGAAGGTTACCTTGCAAGACTTGTCTTAAGAAGAACAATCCGTTTCATGAAAGAGTTGAAGATGGAAGAGTCATTGTCTGATGTTATGGAAATTCAATTGGACTTCTTAAGAAAGTTCTATCCTGAAATCGACGAGTCTCAAGAGCATATTATGAATATCATAAACCTTGAAGAGGAAAGATATGCAAAAACAATTGAAAAAGGTAAGAAGACTGTTAAAAGAACCATTAAACGTCTTAAGAAAGAAGGAAAAACTTCCATGCCTTTAGAAACCTTAATAGACTTATACGATGCCCAAGGTATGCCTCCTGAAACTGTAGAGGAAATGGCAAGCGGTGACAAGGACTTTGAGGTATTCGTACCTGATAACTTCTTCACCATTGTAGCGGATATGCACGAAGAGGATAAGGTTGCTAAAAAAGAGACTTTGGATATTGATGTTCCAGAAACAGAACTTGACTTCTATAAAGACATTTATCAAAAGGAATCTGACGGCAAGATCATTGAAGTCATTGAAAGGGGAGATACCGTCAACATCATTCTTGACAGGACAATATTCTACCCTGAAGGAGGAGGTCAGCCATCAGATATTGGTATTATGTCCATTGATGGCAAAATCTATGAAGTAACTTATGCTGAAAAATTGAATAATATTGTTCTTCATCACATAGCCATTCCTAAGGATTCAGATAAGGAAAGCCTATTTGCTACCCTTAAAGGATATATTGGAACTGAAGTCCATATGGCTATCAATTGGAACAGAAGAATCACTTTAGCAAGACATCACACCGGTACTCACTTGGTCATTGCTGCTGCAAGAAAAGTTTTAGGACAGCACATTTGGCAAGCAGGTGCACAAAAGGGTCTTGATCGCTCACGTATAGACTTATCCCATTACAAGCGTATTACACAAGAAGAGCTTAATGAAATTGAAAAATTGGCAAATGAATATGTTATGATGAACATTGATTTGGATATCAATTGGTTAAGTCGTGATGATGCAGAGAAGGAATACGGTTTCACCTTATACCAAGGAGGAGTTGTTCCTGGTTCTCAAATCAGAGTTGTAAGGATTCCTGGAATTGATGTACAGGCTTGTGCAGGTACTCACCTTGACAGAACCGGTGAAGTGGGTCCAATCAAGATCAATAAGACTGAAAGGGTTCAAGATGGTGTAGAAAGAATTGATTTCTCA
>JAGBWX010000078.1 GCA_017629575.1 Spirochaetales bacterium
TGCAATTCTTCCATCTGAATAGATTGTATTTCTGAATTCATATTCTGTGAGCATTGCTGTCTCAGAGAGTGCAATGTCAACTTTATCGTTGTTGGTGAATGCGTAGGAAAGAACTTTTACAAGCTCCTTGTCCGCATATAGTGCTTCATTAGATATCTTCATTTCATTTCTGCAGGCAAAGACAAGAAATAGTAAAGTTGCGCAAAGTATGATTCTCTTCATACTATTAGTAACAACTTATCTTTTAATTTTTCTTATTTATCGGTAATCTTCTCTTTGGAGGGCATATGGCAACAAAGCTTTGGCAGAAGAATTACACACTGGATTCTATGATGGAGAGTTTTACAGTTCGCAAGGACTACATCCTTGATGAGGATTTGGTGTTATCAGATATCATAGGCTCTGCAAGCCAGGCAAAGGGGCTTGTTAAGATGGGCATTTTGACAGAAGAAGAGGGAAAGAACATCCTCGAAGGTCTCGATAAGATTGCAAAGCTCAGACTCGACAATGACTTCCCAATCGAGAGAAGCGATGAGGATTGCCATACAGCAATTGAAATGTTCCTTACAAAGGAATATGGCGATACAGGAAAGAAGATTCATACCGGAAGAAGCAGAAATGACCAGGTTCAGACTGCGCTGAGAATCTATATGAGAGAAGCTGCTCTGAAGATTTCCGCTGCATCTCTTTCATTTGCATCATCTCTCATTGAGTTTGCTAAGAAAAATGAAGATGTACCAATGCCAGGAAGAACTCATATGCAGATTGCAATGCCATCCTCTGTTGCGCTTTGGGCAATGAGCTTTGCTGAGGAAATCATTGAAGAAGCTGGAATGATGATGTCCTTCTACAGCGTTCTTGACCAGTCTCCTCTTGGTTCTGCTGCTAGCTATGGCACAACTCTTCCAACAGATAGAGAGTATCTTGCACAGCTCATGGGATTTTCAAAGGTTCAGAACAATGTTCTATATGCAAATAACTGCAGAGGCAAGTTTGAGGCTATGTTCCTTGACCATGCAGGCTATATCGCACTTACAATTTCAAAGCTTGCTCAGGATCTGATGCTCTTTACACTCCCAGAGTTTGGCTATTTCTCACTGCCAAGAGAACTTTGCACAGGTTCCTCAATCATGCCTCAGAAGAAGAATCCAGATGGCTTGGAGCTTGCTAGGTCAAGAACTTCCTTGATTGTATCTGCAGCAGCAAGGGTAAAGGATATGATAAAGTCTCTTCCTTCAGGCTATAACAGAGATTTCCAGGATACTAAGGAGCCTTTGATGGAAGGCGTAAATGCTACATTGGAGCTTGTTAGAATCATGGACTTGATGACACAGAAGCTTGAGGTATATCCAGAGAATCTCATCAAGGCATGCACACCAGAGCTCTATGCTACAGACAAGGTAATGGACAGCGTATTGAACGGCGGCAACTTCCGCGATAGCTATAAGAATGTTGGTCTTAATCTCGACAAGGTAGAGAAGGATGCTGACCCAGTTGCTTCAATGAAGAGAAGAACTGTAATTGGATCTGCGGGCAATCTCAGAATCGAAGTTGCTGAAAGCTATCTGAAGGATATCGAAGCTAAGGTGGCTGAAAGGGTAGAGTTCCTTGAATCTATCTATACCAACTTGGTTCCATCAGTAAAGGAAGTTATCCTTTAAATTGCATAGGATGCAGCGATGCATCCTTATTTTTTGACTAATTGGACAAAAGAAAAGAAGGCTCGCGCCTTCTTTTCTCGTTGTTGATGTTTTCTCCTGATCAAGCCTTAGCTGACTGTGGCTGGAGTGTTGGTGTGTGCTTCTGGATGGAGAATGCAGTCTCTGCAATGTTGAGTGAGAAGTCTCCAATGTGCTCGAGGTGCCTGATTACCTCAAGATAGAGCATTTCAGATTTGAGATCGCAATCTGGCTGGCCAAGGTGCCTGTGTGTGTTAGCAACAAGTCTCTTATGCATATTGTTGATGTCATTCTCAATGCGCTGCGCGATTGACATTTCTCCTGGAGTCAATGTACCGCCGAGGTTTTCTGTAACAAGCTCCAAAAATGAATATGTGAGCTGATTGAAGTTTGCAAGCTCTTCTTTTGCATGCTCTGAGAAGTGGAGATTATCCTTTCTCTTTGATTCATTGAGCTTTGTCATATTGAAGATGGAGTCTGTGATAGATTCTGTCTCGTCAATGATTCTGATGAGCTTCTGGAGAGTTGCTGCGTTAGTTGGGCTCTGTGAGTCTTGGAGCATCCTAACACAGAAATCGATAAGCTGTTCCTGCATCTGGTCTGCATAGTCTTCAGTCTTCTTGAGCTTTGCTACATCTTCGGTAATATCTCCCTTCTTAAAGCAGAGCTCTTCATAGTCCTTGAACATCTGCTTTGTAAGTTCGCCCATCTTCTTGACCTCATCCTTAACTGTGATGAGATAGAGCTCTGGTGTATCAACACGGGTATTACCGATATATCTAAAGTGATATGAATCTTCTTCGAATTCTTGAGTCTGAGGAATGAGCTTCTCAATCAGATCTGCAAATAGTGTTGTAAATGGAATGAAGAGAAGTGTGTTTGATACATTGAAGATTGTATGGAACATTGAGAGGAAGATTGGAAGAGACTCTCTGAGTGCTTCGCCCTGCATTGTGAAAATGTCGCCAGGTGTGATTGAGTTGATGAGGTACATAAATGGCTTGAAGATCACAAGAACGATGATTGAGCCAACAACGTTGAAGAGGGTGTGAGCAAGAGCTGCTCTCTTACCAGCAGTTCCAGTTCCAAGGGATGCAATGAAAGCTGTGATTGTTGTACCAATGTTCTGTCCAAGACAGAGCGCAGCAGCTGCCCAAACACCAATCCAGCCCTGATATGCCATTGTGATTGTAATTGCCATTGTTGCAGCAGATGCCTGTACGATGCATGTGATTAAAGCACCAATGAGAACACATATGATGAGATTCAGTGGTGAGCTGTTGTTGAAGCCTTGCATGAAAGAGAGAATCTCTGGGTGAGCGGAGATATCTGGCATTGAATCCTGGAGGAACTGAAGGCCAATGAACAGGAAGCCAAAGCCGAGGAAAACCTCTGAAAGCTCTCTCTTCTTTGGGCTCTTGGAGAAGAGCATTGGAAGTGAGATTGCAATCGCTGCAAGTGCAAGGATTGAGATATCCATCTTGAATCCAAGAAGGGATACAATCCAGGATGTTACTGTTGTTCCGATGTTTGCACCAAGGATAACGCCGATTGACTGTCTGAGAGTCATAAGGCCAGCACTTACGAAGGAAACAACCATAACAGTTGTTGCAGAGGATGACTGGATTACCATTGTGAGCATGGTTCCGGTTATTACAGCCATGAATCTATTTGCAGTCATGGCGCCAAGAATGTTCTTCAGCTTTGAACCAGCAGATTTCTGAAGACCGTCAGACATGAGCTTCATGCCGTAAAGGAAGAGACCTACTGAGCCTACAATCTTAATCAAATAAACAAGAGCACTCATAGTGCCATTATTTCAAAAGAAAATATAATTAGTTAATAGAATCTTAACATTTTCAAACAAAATTAACAAAATTTTCATAAATTCACCCCCTAAATGATCTTCAGGGGGTGATTGATATTTTATTTTTCAGTGGAAAATGATGGTGTTGTGCTTTTTATAGCAGAACTCTGCTGTGCAATGTTGTGGCAGAAGTCACCAATATGCTCGAGGTGTCTGATGACTTCAAGATAGAGCATCTCTGACTTGATGTTGCAATCTCTATCTGCAAGATTATCGTGGCATCTTTCGGAAAGCATATCGTGCATTGAGTCAATTCTGTTCTCGTATTCGCCTGCAAGCAATAGGTCTTCTGCGGAGAATGGGTTTCCAGAATCCTTGAATACCAGGTTGATAAACTCGCCTGTGATTGTATTGAGTTTCTTCAAATCATCCTTTGCTCGCTCTGAGAAATGCAAGTCATCCTTTCTTTTTGATTCGTTGAGCTTAGCCATGTTGAAGATGGAGTCTGTGATTGATTCAGTCTCGTCGATGATTCTGATCATCTTCTGCAGAACAGCTGCATTTGTAGGGCTTTGTGAATCCTGAAGCATCTTTACGCAGAAATCAATGAGCTGCTCCTGCATTTGGTCTGCATAATCCTCAGCTTTCTTGAGTTCTTTTATATCGTCTTCAACATTTCCTTTCTTGAAGCAAAGCTCTTCATAGTCAGAAAACATCTTCTTTGTGATGTTTGCCATCTTTTCAATCTCTGTCTTAACAGCAATAAGGTAGAACTCAGGAGTATCTACACGGTTTGATGCAATGTACTTGAATCTGTAGCTGCCATCGTCTTTCACTGTGTCTGGAATGAGGTGTTCGATGATGTTAGCAAACTTTCCTGTGAAAGGAAGGAAGATAGCAGTGTTAACAAGATTGAAGACTGTGTGGAACATGGAGAGGAAAATAGGAAGGAGTTCTCTCAATGCCTCAATGTTTGCAGTGAATATGTCGCCAGGTGTTATTGCATTGATCAAAGCCAAGAATGGCTTGAATACAATGATTGCTATCAAAGAGCCGACTACATTGAATAATGTGTGGGCAAGAGCTGCTCTCTTTCCTGAGGTTCCTGTTCCAAGCGATGCGATGAAGGCAGTGATTGTTGTTCCGATATTCTGTCCCAAACAGAGTGCACAGGCTGCATATACTCCAAGCCAACCTTCGTAGGCAAGTGTGATTGTAATTGCCATTGTTGCGGATGATGACTGGACTATGCATGTGAGGAGAGTACCAGCGATGACACAGATTATCAGAGAGCCAAAGGAGTCACTGTTGAATCTGCTGATTGATTGCAATAATCCTGGATATTGAGTTACATCAGGCATTGAGCTCTGGAGGAATTCGATACCAATAAAGAGGAGACCGAAGCCCATGAGAACCTCTGAGAACTCTCTCTTCTTGGTGTTCTTTGAGAATAGCAGAGGGAGTGAGATTGCAATTGATGCAAGTGCAAGCATGGAGATGTTCATCTTGAAGCCAAGAAGTGAAATAATCCATGCCGTTACGGTTGTTCCAATATTCGCTCCCAGGATAACGCCAATAGCTTGTCTGAGAGTCATAAGGCCAGCACTTACGAAGGATACAACCATAACAGTTGTTGCGGATGATGACTGAATGATGAGCGTAATGATAAGTCCTGTAATGACTCCCATTACTCTATTTGATGTCATTACTCCCAAAATTGACTTAAGTTTGGCGCCAGCTGCTTTTTGAAGACCATCTGAAAGCATCTGCATGCCATAGAGAAAGAGGCCTACTGAGCCTACTATTTGAATAATCATTTGAAATATGTCCATGATTTGATTAACGCACAAAGATGGGATGCAGTAAAATACAATTTAAAAAAATCGGAACAAAATTAATAAATTGCTAATATTTTTAAATATTATTTATTTTATTCCTTTAAATAAAAATATTTAATATAAAACACCAAAACATATATCTTGTCTAATTTTATTGGTTGTCATATTTTTCCATTTCGATAATTCATGCTTGGAAGTAATCAATTGCAGATTACGGCTATTTGTTGTAAAGTTAGACTACCATGAGCATTATTAAACCCCACAAGCTTGGAGTCATCGCTGGCCCAGGTTCTGAGTATTTTACTGGAAAAGTTGTAAAGCATCTTAGAAGGCTTTATATCGATCGTTACGAGAAGATATCTGAAGCACTTACAAAGCGTCACGACATGTCTGACGAAGATCTGCTTCAGCACGTAACACTGATGGATGACCTTGATTCAAGGAAGATTCCAACAGGAAAGCGCCCATCATCCTTCCATTGCCCAGATTTGACAATCAACGTCAAGTATACAAAGTTTGCAAATGGCGAGGAGAAGGCTGAGATTATCGATCCAGTCAGAGGCCTTAATATCTATATCGTACATGACGTATCAAACTTGGCACCAATCAAGGTTGCTGGTCAGGAAGATGGAAAGCCTCTTTCTGTCAACGACCACTTGATGTTCCTCTTTACAACAATCAATGCAGTAAAGCTTGCTGGAGCTGTTTCTGTAACACTCGTCCTTCCTACATATCCATATGCTAGACAGCACAAGAAGGCTGGAAGAGAAGCTCTCACAGCAGCTATGTTCGCAAACTTCTGCGAAGTTCTTGGTGTAGATAGAGTCATTACACTCGATATCCACTCAAGAGAGATTGAGAATGCTTTCAGAACATGCCATCTTGAAAATCTCCATGGTTCCTACCAGACACTCATGGCTCTCAGAAAGCTCATCGACTTCTCAGATCCAGATATCGTAGTAGTATCTCCAGACACTGGTGCAGTATCAAGAAATAAGTTCTATGCACAGGGACTTCATAGACCACTTGCTATGCTCTACAAGGAAAGAGATTACTCAGTCGTATCTAAGGATGCTAAGAATTCAAACATCAAATCCATCAACCTCCTTGGCGATGTTAAGGGCAAGACAGTCCTTATGGCTGACGATATGATTGCAACTGGCGGAACAATGATTATCGCAATGCGCGAGCTTATGAATAGAGGCGCAAAGAAGATTATCTGTATGGTTTCTCTTCCATTCTTCAATGGCAATGCAATTGAGAACTTTGATCAGGCTTACAAGGAAGGCGTATTCTGGAGAATCATCGGAACTAATGCCGTATATCAGGGCAAGGGACTTTTGGAGAAAGAATGGTTCGTACAGGCAGACGTAACAGAGCTCTTTGCTCGTGTTATCTCTCGTCTCCACCACGGCAGAGCTATTTCCCCACTCCTTGACAATAGAAGATTCATTCAGAAACTCATCGACTCTTCTCAGGCGAATCCAGGCGTGGACAAGGAACCAACACTAGTAGATAACGACTGAGAGAGGTAGATATTTATGAAGATGTCAAATAGAATTTCGGGTTTCCAGACATCCCCGATTCGTCGTCTTGTTCCATTTTCCAGAGAAGCTGAGAAAAAAGGAACAAAGGTTATTCACTTGAATATCGGACAGCCTGATATTCAGACACCAAGAGAAGCCATCGAGGCTATCCAGAACTATGACAGAAAGATCATCGAGTATGGAATCTCTGAAGGTGACGTGGAACTCAGACGTGCGATGCTCAATTATTACAGCAAATTTGGCATCAAAGATATCTCAGAAGACAATATCATGATCACAACCGGAGGGTCTGAGGCACTGCAGTTCGTATTCCTGACCCTCTGCGATCCATATGATGAATTCATCATTCCTGAGCCTTATTATACAAACGTTGCAACATTTGCGAACGTAGCCATGGTTAAGCTCAAGCCTGTGACTTCATCATCTTCCAATGGCTTTATCCTCCCATCAATCGATGCTTTCGAGGATAAAATCAATAAGAAGACTATGGGCATTTTGTTATGCTCACCAAACAATCCAACAGGACACATCTATACAACCGAGGAGCTCGAGGCTCTTCTCGCACTCTGCGAGAAGCATGACATCTTCCTTGTAGTTGACGAGGTTTATAGAGAGTTCTGTTACGATGGAAAGACATTCACATCAGTACTCAACTTCGAAAAGTACCAGGATAGAATCATCTGTATCGATTCATTCTCAAAGCGTTTCTCAATGTGTGGCGCAAGAGTGGGTGCAATCGTTACCAAGAACATGGAATTCCTGGAAAATGCAATGAAGATGGCTCAGGCAAGACTCTGCCCACCAAACGTTGAGCAGGTAGCTGCAGCGGCTGCATTGAATGCTCCAGATGAGTACATCGAAGGCGTTGTTGCAGAGTATGAGAGAAGAAGAAACGTTCTTGTTGGCGCACTTCAGAAGATTGAGGGTGTAAGAATCAACATGCCTAAGGGCGCATTCTACTTCATCGCAGACCTCCCAGTAGATGATGCTGAAAAGTTTGCTCTCTTCATGCTCAGAGACTTCTCATACAAGGGGGCAACTGTAATGTTCGCTCCAGCAGAGGACTTCTATTGGTCCTCTGGCCTCGGAAAGAGCCAGGCAAGATTTGCTTATGTATTGAACGAAGAGGATCTTTTGCTTGCTGCTGAGTGCATTAAGGAAGGCCTCAAGGTATACAGAAAGAAAGTAATGCATCTTTAGTAGTACCGCTATAGAGAATTTGAATATATAATTTCCCGTAAAGGAGTTTAACGTGGAGACCCTTTTTTCCAATCTTGATGATCTCATTCGCATGTCTAAGGAAAAGGCAGAAAAGAATCTTCGAGACTGCGTTGCGAATATAAAGACAGACTTTGCGGGAATGATGAAGATTCTCTCAATATATCATCCTCTGGAAGTTCTCAAGCTCACAGCTTGGGAAGCCAGAAGAAAGTCTGCAAAGACAGATGTTTTTACAAGAACAACACTGAATCTCATGCCATTCTTGATTCAGTCCCTTGTATCCTCAAACCTCTACGATGCCAAGAGAATTTCCCAAAATAGAAACATCAAGCCAAAAGATTGGTCTAGACTTGTATCGCTTACAGAAGCTGTTACTAGAAAGCTCATCAAATACATTGACTATCTTACAGTAATTCAGATTCACAGCGGCATAATCTCACGCTCTGATGCAAATCTCTATAGAGAGTATCTTGGTGTGCTTTACTTCCCTCCATTTGAGACAAAGGAGAGAATTGAGGCTTGCAATCTGACTTTCCAGGCTGCAATGTCATCTGTAGAGGGCTTGGTAACAGAGAAGTTCTGTGCGACTTCAGATGAGATTTCTAAGGGCTTTAAGGATATTGCAGAGGATGCTCTTGTAAATATCGACAACCTAATCAGAGATGTTCAGATCTTCAAGTCAGAAGTAATGCTCAAGATGGCTCAGCGAAGAGAAGAGGGCAAGGACCTCTATCTTTCTGAGGAAGCTTTGACAAAGAAGATCATCAGTGAGAACAATTGGCAGGGCAGATCTTTGTCCTTGGCTGGAAAGAGAGACGACTTCGATCTCTTCAGACCAGAGTTTGTCACAGATCTTCCTAAGAGCGTATATGATGCAATCTCTGTTGAGCTTGGCTCTGTAGATATCTATAAGATTCTTCTTGAAGGATATTGGCCAGCATCTCTTAAGCCATACCTAAAGTTTGGTGAATTCTATTTCAGCTTCATCGGTAAGCATCTCGTTTCATGCGGAAACAGAATCCTCATGGATACCTTGAATATCTACGATGCACCAACTAGAGCTAGCCAGGTTGCATGCTCTGAAATCTTCACAGCTACAGATGTTGTCGATGTATATTCTTTTGAGGGCAACAAGATTGACCTTATAATGCTGCCTTCTCTCACAGAGGCAAATCCAGATACAAATCCAGTACACTTCGCTAACAAGCTTATGCAGAGAGAAGAAGAAAGGAAGGCAAAGAGACAGCTTGGACATGTTCTTCTCTTTGTTGATCCAGATAGCACTGACGAACTCCAGAAGATTGACGAGAATTCATATATCACATCAACTGCATTCCTATTTGCCTCAGCAAAGGATAAGGAAAGCAGAAGAAAGTTCTTATCAACTATGTTTGGTGTACTTGACCTTCCTGAATCAGAGAAGACTTTTGCTGAGTCTATCGAAGATGATTACTTCCTATCTCAGGAAGCAGAGAATATACCAGATCCAGATGATGATATCTCTGACGAGTATGAGTACGCACTCTCTGAAGATGAAGAGGATGCAGTAATCGAAGCTAAGGACATCAAGTTTGAAGAGGCAAACCCTGAACTTGTCTCAGATAAGTATGAAGAGGAAAATCTCGATAGCCTCCGAGAGACTTACGAACTTACCGAAGAAATCCTCGAAAAGGATGAGAAGAATACAATAACTCTCTCAGGCTTTGCCAAGGAAATCGACTACGATGATTTCGATGATGAGGATGAATTGGATGAGGATGAAGATTTTTATGTTTCTTCAGAAGACGATGAGTTCTACAACGAGGCAGAAGCTATCGATGAGTATATCTCTGAGGAAATAACAGAAGAGAGCTTAGAGGAAATCATTGCAGATAAGGAAGGGCAGCTAGACTTCTTGAATCTTCTTGATGATGAGCCTACAAAAGATGAATTTGGCTATGACCAGGAAGTAGATTACGAAACCGCATCTGAAGAGATCAAAGAAGAAGTTGAGGAAGTAGAAGCGGAAGAGCCTGTTGAAGAAATTATAGAGGACTCTGTCGAGGAAACTTCTGAAATAGAAGATATCGAAGAATCTGCATTTGCCGATGAGGTAGAGGCAGAAGAGACCGAGGATCTTGAGGCAGAAGATTCTTCAGAAGTAATAGAAGATGTGGTCACTTTCAAAGCTGATCCAGCATTTGCTGATGAAGTAGAGGAAGAAGATGTTGAGGATTTAGTAATTACTGACGGCATTGCTCCTGAAGAGTTTATCGAGGATGTAGTTGCTGAAGAATCAACAGAAGAACCGGAAGAAGAAACTCTCGAAGAAGCAACTGAAGAAGTATCTGAAGAAGTAGAGAGCGACTCAGACTCTGTCTCAGAGGAAGTCTTTACAGGAGACGAGGAAGAGGTATCTCTTGATGAAGACGAAGATGATGAAGAACTTCCTTATGTAAATGAAATCGACGCATTGGCTATGGAGGATGACTCAGAGCCTGCAGAAGATGTTGTTGAAGTTCCATTGTTCAGCGAGAGCGAAGAGGAGTGCATCAAGCATGCTGAAGCTCTTAAAGAAGCATATAAAGATGATCCTCTCTTCACTGAATTGTCATTTGAGGATGATGAGGCTGAGGAAGAAAAGACTGAAGTTATTATTGAAGAGCCTGTAGAGGAAACTCCAGAGGAAGTTGCGGAAGAGATTCCGGAGCCAGTTCTTGAGGAACCTCCAGTAGAGGAAGCTGCTCCAAAGCTTTCTTGGGCACAGTCTATGTTCGGCGACATCCTTGGCTTTGGTGTGGAAGAAAGCTCAAACGAAGAAACTCCAGCAGAGCCTGTTGTAGAGGCAGAAGAGGAGTCTGCTGCTGAAGAGCCTGGAATATACGAAGAACCAGAACCAACAGTTGAAGTGATAGAAGAAGAGACTCCTGCTGAAACTGAAGAAATGACAGCAAGACCATCGGAAGAGGTGGTTGAGGAACCTGAAGAAGAAGCAGTAGAGCCAGAACCAGAGCCAGAACCTGAACCAGAAGAAAAGCCTTATTATGTTGGCGAAGATGGAAGCACTCTTACTAGAGATAAAGATGGAACCTTTATTCTCAGAGGACATGCATCAACAGTTGAAGAACTGATGTTGCCTGCAGATGAAAAGATAGATGATGCGTATGTTGAGACTCTTGATGGAATCCTTCTCAAGATTAAGAATGCCCTCAAGAACAGCAACTCAATATTCCTTTCTTTCGTAGAAGAGGTGGATGAAGAAGTTATCTCACATCTCCACAGCGTATTCTCAGACAGTTGGCAGAAACAGCAGCAGGACCACAAAGATAAGATATTCTCTATTTTCGATTATTCTTTGACAGTCCTTCTTGCAAGAAACCCAATCAGGGATGACTTGAGGCTTTCTGAACTTCTCAACAATGCAGGTGCCGTAATGTACTCAAAGAAAAAGGATGAATGGAATGCGCTTATTCTCCATATCAACGATGAGTACGAAGTAGAGACTGCTATCGAGAGACATATCACGAAGAATACATTCTCTGCATTTGACTGGAAGCGTGTAATGAACATCGGAGAACAGCTTCTTTCTAGGGGACGCAATTAATGGATAAAGAAAGCCTTAGGGTTAGATACGAGCTTGCTTTGAGAATCTCAGAGCAGGCTTCTCTTTTTTTGCTTGAAAATGAAAAACTTGGCAGGGAGATTTCATCCAAGGCCGATAATGACTATGTCACTCTTGCTGATCAGGAGTGTGAGAGACTAATCGAAGAATCCATTCTTGCAGTATTTCCAGATGATACTATCTTCGGCGAAGAGAACAAGGTAAAGGGAAATTCCAAAGGCAGATGGATTATTGACCCAATAGATGGTACAGTCAATTTTTTCAATGGATTTCCAAACTATTCTATTTCAATAGCATTTGAGGATGAAGAGGGCTTAGCAATTGGTGTTGTTTCTGTAGTCAGACAGAAAGAGACGTTTCATGCAATGAGAGGAGAGGGTGCTTTCCTCAATGGTAAGCCAATCAGAACTAACGAAGAGCTGGATACAATGAAGACAGTTGCCATCTTGGTTCCTCCTCATCGTCATCACGAGCTTATTGATGCGTATATGCTCAAGATGCGCAAGTTTTATAATCACTTCTCAGATATGAGATCTATTGGTTCTGCTGCATGTTCGCTTTGTTATGTAGCTTGTGGCAGGGTCGCAGTATATTACGAAGAGTATTTGGCACTTTATGATATGGCAGCTGGTGTTGTCATCCTATCTGAAGCTGGCGGCAAGTACTCATACGATAAAAAGAGTGACTACTGGATTAACCTTCTTGCAGGTTCTAAAAAGGCGCACGATGTGTCTTGGGGGATTGTAAATGATTAAGGCAGTGCTTTTTGACTTTGACGGAACTCTCGCAGATTCCTCTGAGGGAATCTTCTATACTTCAACAACGGTAATGAAGGAATTGGGTTTCCCTGGTCCATGGGAGACGCAGGCTCTAAGAAGGTTTATTGGACCACCTCTTCCAGATAGCTTCAGGGCGGCATTTGCCCTCGATGAGAGCAAGATTGACTGGGCTGTAGATCGCTATAGAGAAATCTATAAGGAAGTTGGGCCTAAGGGCTGTCATCTATATGATGGCATCGAGGAGCTTGTTTGCTATCTTAAGGGCAAGGGAATCAAGGTTGCTGTAGCAACTAATAAGAACCAACCTGTAGTTGAGTCTTGCATGGAAGCTCTTCCTGTTGCAAGAGCGTTTGACCTTATATCTGGAACAATCAAAGGCGTTCAGGAAAATAAGACAGCTGTAATCAAGAATTGCATAGATAGATTTGGCCTAAAGCCTGAAGAGATTCTGATGGTGGGTGACACCAATAACGATAGAGAAGGTGCAGAGAGCAATGGAGTACACTTCTGCGCAGCAATTTGGGGCTTCGGTTATTCAACCCCAAATGACTATAATGGTTTATACTATGCAGAGAAGCCTCTTCAGGTTATAGAGACAATTAAGAAATTAAATGGAGGAAATATGATCGAAAAAATTGAAACAAAGAATGCTCCAGCAGCAATTGGCCCATATTCTCAGGCAGTTAAGGTTGGCAATTTTATATTCGCATCTGGTCAGATTCCAGTCGACCCAGCAACAGGTGCTATCGTAGAGGGCACAACAGCTGATCAGGCTAAGCAGTGCTTCAAGAACATCAAGGCAGTTCTTGCAGAAGCTGGCAGCGACATCACAAAGGTATTCAAGGCAACTGTATTCTTGAAGGATATGAATGACTTTGTTGCAGTTAATGAGGTTTATGCAGATGCATTCAAGGATTCCCCTGTTCTTCCTGCTAGATCTGCTGTACAGGTAGCAAAGCTTCCAAAGGATGTAAATGTAGAGATTGAGGTAATCGCTCTCGTTTAATTCTAATGTTTGAGGGTTGCAAAGATTAAAATTGCAGCCCTATTATTTTGTCTTTTATCTTAGATAAAAAAAATAAAAGAAGACGTAGATAGGCTATTTACACCCATCCACGTTTTGAGTAAAGTATTCCACAAGGAAAAACGCAATGAGAAACATAAAGGGAGAATTAACTATTTTCTGTGCAGCTCATAGCGTTATTTTTATTTTGTAATTTATCGCCGGTTCAATTTTTGGACCGGCTTTTTTTTAAGGAGTGAAAAAAAATGAGCAACGTTTTCAAGACAAGATCTTTGAATGTAATCGAGGATTTTTCAATTAATGAACGCAGATACTTCTTCAAGAAGGTTAATGAGCTTAAGAATGCTATCATCGAAAACGATGTAGCTAAGATGGATGAGTTCAGAATCAACGATCCTGACTTCGGTATCTATGAGGTATTCCTTGAAGACTCAACAAGAACTAAGGAGTCCTTCAGAAACGCTGCAAACTTCCACCATACAAAGGTATCAGAGCTCCTCAGCTCATCATCCTCATTCAACAAGGGTGAAAGCTATGCAGATACATTCAACATGCTCGCAGGTTACCAGAACTCTGTATTCATCGTAAGAAGCAAGGTTGAAGGCGTAACAAAGTGGCTCAGCGAAGAGACTGAGGAATATGCAGAGAGAAACGCTCTCCCATATCGCCCAGCATTCATCAACGCAGGCGACGGAAAGCATGAGCATCCAACTCAGGAACTTCTTGATGAGTTCACATTCCTCGAAGACAACAACATGTCCTTCGATTCAATCCACGTTGCTCTCGTAGGCGACCTCTACCACGGAAGAACTGTTCACTCCAAGGCTGATGGCCTCAAGCTTTTCGATAAGGTAAAGGTTGACCTCATTGCTCCAGAAGAGCTTGCAATGCCTGACTCATATGTTAAGAAGATGAAGGAAAATGGCTTTGAAGTTAGAATGTTTGGCTCAATCGAGGAGTATGTAAAGGACAACGACATTGCAAAGATGTGGTACTTCACACGCCCACAGCTCGAGAGAATGGGTGAGAAGGTTCTTGCTAAGCAGGCAACACTCAGAGAGACAATTACATTCAGAAAGGAATTCCTTGAAGCTCTTCCAGAAGGCACAAAGTTCTATCATCCACTTCCACGCCACAAGGACCACCCAACAATTCCTACATGGCTCGATAAGACAAGCCTCAATGGTTGGGAACGCCAGGCTATCAACGGTCTTTACTGCAGAATCGTTCTCATCTCCCTTATCAGCGGCAAGGTTGGTGATGACTATATCCCAGTTGAAGCTGACAAGAAGCTTGAAGTTGAGGAAGAGTACATCATCGAGGTTGAACCATCAAATACAGACAAGCACAGAACATACTCAGAAGGCATCAGACCAATCGAGAATGGTATCGTAATTGACCACATCTGTAAGGGTGACAGCCCATCAGAGATCAGAAACCACATGAGACTCATCTCATCTGTTCTCGCTTTCGATGAAGGCAAGGGTGGCGAATGGGTATCTAAGAGCCAGAGAGATGGCCTCTATAAGGGCATCATTTTCCGCCCAGAGGCAAGAGAGCTTGGCAGAAAGGATCTCAAGAGACTTGCTGTAGTAGCTCCAAATGCAACTCTCAACATTGTTAAGAATGGCAAGGTAGAGAAGAAGTACAGAACTCACATGCCACCAAGAATCTATAACTTCGATGACCTTTCATGCCAGAACGATGCATGTATCTCACATCCATCAAACGGTGAAGGCGTTCCTGCTAAGTTCTACAGAACACCAGATGGCCACTATGCATGTGCATATTGTGGAAAGTTCCATTCATTCAAGGAGATATGGAAAAAGTACTAATCTGTGGTAAACTGTAAGAAAGGAATTGATAATTATGAAGACATTACAGGAAATTACTGATTATTATGGCCCACTTTTGGCTAAGGCTGCTTTTGAACTTGGCGCGATCAAACTGTCCCCAGATAATCCTTTCACATGGGTTTCTGGATACAGAATGCCAATCTACAACGACAATCGCCAGTTTTTGGCTAAGGCTGCCAATAGAGCATTAATCTGTGATGCCTTTGCAGATATGACAGACGCACTTGGTCTTGGTGACATCGATAATATCGCTGGAACAGCAACAGCGGGCATCCCACATTCAACAAGCCTTGCTGATAGACTCAAGAAGCCTCTCACATACGTAAGAAGCGCATCTAAGGATCATGGCATGGGACATCAGATTGAAGGCCTTAAGAAGGCTGGAGACTATGAGAAGGCAAATGTTCTTCTCATTGAAGATCTGATTTCAACAGGTTCATCTTCAATCAAGGCTGTTGAGGCTGTAAGAGCAGCAAATGGTATTTGCAATACTTGCTTCGCAATCTTCACATATGGCTTCAAGAAGGCAGAAGATGCCTTTGCAGCCCTTGATCCTAAGTGCGATATGTACACAATCCTATCTTACCCAATCATGCTCAAGACAGCTCTTGAGACTGGCTACGTAACAGAGAGCCAGGCTAAGAGCCTTGCTGAATGGAGAGAAAGTCCATTTGAATGGGGCGCTAACCATGGTTGGCCTAAGGAGGAAAAATAATGAGCTATATTGATATTCTCAAGAATAGTGCATTTGAGGTTGGCAACATCGTATGTATGGGTCTCGATCCAATCCTCTCAACTCTTCCAGGAGAGGAGAAGGGAGTAAGAGAGAGAATCTCTGACTATTTTGCAATCCTCTTCAGAAGAATGAGACTTGAGGGCACAATCCCAGCTGCATTCAAGCCAAATATCGGTTATTACAGCTGTTTGGATAATCCTAGAGAAGGCGACTTCTCAGGCTCTCTTGCTCTTGTTGATGTTCTTGATCTTTTAGAGACATACTTCCCAGGAATCCCTGTCATCCTCGACTCCAAGCGTGGTGACATCGCAAGAAGCTCAGGCAACTATGCAAAGGAAGCTTTTGATTGCTGGAAGGCAGATGCTGTTACAGTTTCTCCATACATGGGAACAGACTCCGTAATGCCATTTGCCTTTGAAGGTAAGGGAATCTATGTTCTCGATAGAACTTCAAATCCTGGTTAAAAAGACCTTCAGAGCCTCTCTACAATCGATAGATTCGACGAGAGAGAGCTTTATCCACTATACCTCTCAGTTGCACATAAAATCGTTGACTGGGCACATGAACACAAGGGAATTGGTGCTGTAGTTGGTGCTACAAGCCCAGATGAACTTGAGGAAATCGCACGCTACTATGCAGGCAAGGATATCCCAATGCTCATCCCAGGCGTAGGTAGCCAGGGTGGTTCAGCTGGTGAGGTTATTTCAAGAATGAAGAAGGCAGGCTATAGTCTTGAGCTTGCTAGAATCAACTCTTCCTCAGGACTTACACATCCTTGGAAGAAAGGCCCTGCACCTGACACATTCGAAGAAGATGCAATGGCTGCAATTAGAAAGCTTTTAAGTGAGGCTGCAATTTGAATAAGGCACTTTCCATTTTAAAGGGAAATCATTTGAGAGGAGATATTCTCCTCTCAACTGTTTCTGGCGTAGCAACAACAAAATCTGAGCTTGTAGAGCTCTTCGACAAGAAGATTCCTGCAATCGACGTAATTACTACAAAGAGCTTCCAGGTCAAGCCAAACCCTGGCAACAGAGAGCCTGTTGTCTGCTCACCTAAAGAAGGTGATTTCGGCAACTCTGTAGGTCTTAGAAACCCAGGTATGGAGGCCGCATATCCAGAGCTCAAGGAACTTAGAGAGAAGGGCCTTAGAGCCATTCTCAATGTATCAGTATCTGCTTCAACCCCAGAGGACTTCATTACACTTGTAAAGAAGTTCGATGACATTGCAGACATGATCGAGCTCAACTTCTCATGTCCCCATGCATCTGCAGGCTTTGGTGCATCAATTGGCTGTGACATCAACATTGCTTCTGAATATACAAAGATAATCAATGAGGCCACAAAGGATAGAAAGTCACTTTTGATCATTAAACTTACACCAAACGTTGATGACATCGGTTCAATAGCAAAGGCTGTAATCGATGCTGGCGCAGATGGTATTGCTGCTATCAATACAGTTGGTCCAAATCTCTATCTTGAGAAAAACTCTGGTTCTCCAATCCTCAATAATAAGCTTGGTGGAAAGGGCGGGGCTTCTGGCGAATGGGTAAAGGGCAAGGCTCTCAAGTGCATTCGTGAAATCAGAGAAGCAATTGGCGATGAGCCAATCATTCTTGGCATGGGTGGCGTATCAGATGAGATGGATGCAAGAGCAATGATTCTTGCCGGTGCAGACTCAGTTGGCATCGGTTCTGCATTCTCTCGCGTTGAGCCATCAATGTGGCAGAATTGGCTTCAGTGCATCAAGGACAATGGTAGAGCTTCAAAGTTCCTATCAAAGGGAAATAAGCTTGAATATACTCCACATGAGGTTCTATCTGCAGAAAAGCATGGTGAGGATATCATCATTCTTGAACTCTCTGGGGAGATTGATTGCCATCCTGGTGAATTTGCTTTCCTATGGGTTCCAGGAAAGGGCGAAAAGCCATTTAGCATCGCAAGAAACAACCCACTTACTTTCTTGATCAAGAAGAGAGGACAGTTCACAACTGAATTATTCGATATCAAGAAAGGTGACACAGTATATACAAGAGGCCTTTATGGCAAGCCAATGGCTATCGAGAAGTCTGAGAAAGCCCTCCTTATTGCAGGCGGATCTGGTGTTGCAGTTCTCCCATTGATTGCCGAGAGACTTCAGCCAATGGGCACAAAGATGGATATCAGAGTTGGCATTGTAAAGGAATCAGAAGGCCTTGATCCTCTTGAAGATGTACTTTCATCTTATGGCCAGTACAAGTCAATAGCTGACGATGGAAAGCCAGGTAGAGTTCTTGACTCCATTACAGCTGATGATATTTCAGGCGATACCATTTGTTATGTAGTTGGACCTGGCAAAATGATGGAGATTGCAGCAAAGAAGCTTGCTGACCTCGGTCAGGATAAGAGCAGAATTCTTCTTTCTATGGAAAAGAATACCATGTGTGGCATTGGTATGTGCGGCGAATGCGTATGCGGAGGCAAGCTTCCTTGCAAGGAAGGCACCTTCTATACTTGGAAGGAATTGGAAGAGAACGGAGCTAAGTTATGATCGACCCCCACGTTCATTTGAGAGACTGGAATCAGGAGGAGAAGGAAACTCTCCTCCATGGTCTTAAGGTTGCTAAGGCATGTGGTTTTGCCCATGTCTTTGATATGCCTAACACCAGTCCTGCAATTACATCTAGGGAGATGATCATCAGAAGACTTGCAGACGCATCGGACGCAAGAAAGAAGGTTAAGGGGATTTCCTACCATCTCTATGGCGGGCTGACTTTGGACAAGAATCAAATCAAAGAGATGGTATCTGCATACTACGAGCTCTTTCCACTTGTGGCTGGATTAAAGCTCTTTGCTGGCCACAGCACCGGAAATATGGGCATTATCGGACAGCCAAAGCAGCTTGAAGTTATCAAGACTTTGAGTGAGTGTGGATATAAGGGAGTTCTTGCTGTTCACTGCGAAAAGGAAGAGTTGATGCAGCCAGATAAGTTCGTTCCTGGAAAGTGGGAGACACATACTCTTGCTCGTCCTAACGAAGCTGAGGCTGAATCAGTTAAAGACTTGATCGAAGCCTGCATCGAAGCACGCTTTGAGGGGACATTGCACATTGCACACGTGTCAACAAAAGAAGCTGTTGAGATTGTAAAGAACAATAAAGACAAGATTAAGATTACAATGGGCGCTACTCCTCATCATGCTCTCTATTCTCAGAAGGATGCAGAGTGCCATGAGAAATACCTGAAGATGAATCCCCCATTGAGAAGCGAGGAAGATAGAGCATACATCTACAAATCTCTTCTTGATGGAACAATTGATTGGGTAGAGTCTGACCATGCACCACATACACTAGAGGATAAGGATAAGGGGGCATCTGGCATTCCTGGCTTTACTGGAATGCTTGTACTTCTAGGTTCCCTCAGAAAAGACGGATGCAGCGAAGAAAGACTCAACGAGCTTTTTGCACTCAATGCAGCTAAGGCATTCGGCATAGAAATAGAGGATGTAGCACTTCCTAAGAATCTTATTTCCAAAATCAATAAGAGTAGGGATGAATATCCTGTTAAGCCATTCTAATGAGTAATCTTTCTTCATATAAAAAGGGCATATTCCTAATCATTCTCTCCGGCTTTGGATTCGCAGTCATGAACATCTGCGTAACACTTGCCGGGGATCTTCCATTATTCCAGAAGGCTCTTTTCAGAAATGGAGGGGCCATGCTTTTTGCTCTCTTCGTTTTCCTCAAATCTGGAGATAAGCCATTGGTGGACAAGAAGAGTCTTGGGCTGCTCTTGTTGAGGGCAAGCTTTGGCTCTGTTGGCCTATTTGCCAACTTCTATGCTCTCGACCACATGATGGTTTCAGATGCATCGATGCTCAATAAGCTTGCTCCGTTCTTTACTTTGATCTGCTCTGCAATCTTCTTGAAAGAGAAGACAACTTTTAGGCAGTATCTCTATGTAGCAGGAGCTTTCATTGGCACACTGTTCATAGTGAAGCCAGCTGGTGGTTTTACAGAAGAGGCCTTTGCTTCCTTTATTGCTGTTTTAGGCGGTATTGGTGCAGGATGCGCATATACTCTTGTAAGACTGCTTGGAAAGCGCGGAATGCCATCAAGTCAGATTGTGTTTGGATTTTCTCTGGTGTCTACATTGATTGCAATTCCTTTTGTAATCATGGACCATGCCCCAATGACGCTGCAGCAGGTGCTTATTCTGCTTTTGGCATCCCTTGGTGCTACAACAGGACAGTTCTGCATTACCCTTGCTTATAAGGCTGCTCCATCAAAGGAAATTTCAATCTTTGACTATTTCTCAGTAATGTTTTCTGCAATATTTGGTTTTGCATTCCTAGGCCAAGTACCCGATGTTATTTCCTTCATCGGTTACATGATCATCTTTGTGATGGCATATCTTATGTACCTCTATAACAAAAGCAGGTGATTAGAAAAGAACAATATTCAAGATTGATATTGAGATGAAGATAATGGTGCTGACTGCAAATGCAGTAGAAGGCACCTTTTTCTTTTCTGCGTATATATCTTCAATTGTCTCTAGCGATAGTGTCTTTAAAACTCTTTCTTCCAACTTTCCATCGCTCTTCTTGAACGCAGAGAAAAGAAGGGTGAAGTATCTTAAGGTCTCTCCTAGTAGATTGTCTCCAGGTCTTAAGAATGATGAATATGCTTGGGAAAGCGCTATTGTTCCAGATAGCCTTAGAGCCTTTACCGTTCCTGAAATGAGAGCACCTTCTGTAATCTTGAAAGATCCAATTTCCAATAAAATCCTTCCTTCTGGTGCTATAAGCGAACAAAATACCATTGCTGCAAAGAACGCGAGATGAGGAAGGATGAGTATCTTTCTTCCTGTGCTCTTTTGCAGGATAAGGGCTGAAAGGAATGCGATAAGCAACATCAGTGGATTATCGATTAACATGATTGCAATTGCTGAGAGAACAATCATTGAAATCAAGGCAGCGCTAGGTTTTTCATTCTTTTGATCATGCTTAAGGTCTGGCACCTTAAGGGTATCTAGCTTGCTAGCTAAATATGCAACTAAGAGAGCTGAGAAGAATGATATGATTAGCATCAAAGGAAGGAATGCAAATACGCTATTTCCCACATAGAGAGATGCTACAGCAAGTTGAACGATTGACGATACAAGGGCTCCCGAGAGAGATATGCCATACCTTGAGAAGAACTTTGTCTTATTGGCTAGATACATTATAAATGCGCTGGAAAGACTCTGTGCAATGGAAACAAGCACAAAGAAGGAGAAGATGTTGCCTGCTATATAGCTATTTCCCAAAGCCTTCAAGAGGGCAAGAACCATGAAAGAAGGGAACCCTAAATCCAAAGCTAGAAGCATTGGAATGTTTGCCAGTCCTAATCTGAAGAATGGCAGGATTTTGGGAATGAAGAGCTCCACTGAACCAAATAAAATAGATAGACCGGCAAGGTAGGCGAGCTTTTTCTTATCTTGATATTGCATCTAGCTCTCCTTCGCCTGAAGTTGCAATGACTTTATTGGGCAAGCAGACAATCATGTCCGAGTAGCCTTGATATATGCAGGTCTTTCCTGGACAAGGGGAGGATATGAAACGGAATTTTCCATCCTTTACCTCAATTTCAGTAATTCCAAGCTCCCCCTGAATCTCATAGACATTATCCTTATCGAGAGGATATGTGTAGTAATGATTCTCATATGACACTGTCATATAGTCGCTTTTTAGGCTGCTGAAGAGAGAAAAAGAAATCACTATTGCGCCAATATAGGCTAAGATGATCAGTAAATCTGCTTTCTTGAATCTCTTCATGAGAAAATTCTAAATCAAAATAAGTGGTTATCCAACTCCAAAAGGGTTTTTAGGCCATTGAGTAGGTGAAGTTTGATGAAGATTGAATGTATTTGATTATTATGATGTTGCGAATAATCAATCTTCGATGGAAAATCTAGCCATGAAGCTTATTTATGTTGTTGAAGACCATGAAGTAATCAGATCAGGAGTAGTGCAGTATCTCTCTTTGTCAGGATATGAGGCCATAGGATATAAGTCTATTTCTGAAGCAAGGGCTGGGTTTGCCGATAGGATTCCAGATTTGCTTATTCAGGATGTAATGCTTCCAGATGGTGATGGCTTTTGCTTCGTCAAGGACGTCAAGGCGACAAGTCCACTGCTTCCTGTAATCTTCCTCACAGCAAGAATCGATGAGAGCGATAGAATTCTCGGTTTTGAGTTGGGTGCTGATGACTATGTTACAAAGCCATTTAGCCCTAAGGAGCTGGTTCTAAGAATCAACGCGCTCTTCAGGAGACTTGAGCAGGGCGGCGAAGAAAGCAGCTCAAAGGTCTACACCTATATGGACGGTGAAAATGAGCTTAAAATCGATGATGACATTCACGAGATTACCTTGAATGGAGAGAATGTTAACCTTACAGCGGCAGAATGGAGAATTGTTTTCTATCTTGTTTCCAACTCTCCAAACCTGATTACAAGGTCACAGATTCTTGAAGAGTGCTTCGACTATTCCTTTGAAAGCTACGAGAGAGTAGTTGATACACACATCAAGAACATCAGAACAAAACTAAGGCCCGGCAACTGGATTGATACTGTTAGAGGCTATGGATACCGATTCAGCGGGAAGAGGGTTTGATGCGTAAGCAATTTATTCGTCTACTATTGAGCATCGTGGGTATTATCATTGTTGTAATCATGCTTCAATCCGTGATTATTGTTTCGTTTAACCGAAACTTGAAAGAATCATGGTCAGAGGAAGTCTTCGATGAATTTGCAGAAGCAATTGGCGCCTCAGTAGCTAGTTATAAAAGCGGAGAAAGGTCTTCTGAAGGAATCATCAACATACTTGTAAACAAGTCCAATGAAAGAATATCTGGAATTATCGTGCGCGATTCCAATGGAAAGTTTGCGCTTTCTTTAGGAGCCTCTCCAAAGGGAGTCCCAGTTCCTTCCCTTTCTGTAATCTCTGAGCACAGCCAGTATACACAGTTTACTCACTCGAACATGCGTATCACAGCCAATATGGAAGTCAATACTCAGAGCGAAGTCTATGAAATTGACCAACCTAAATATGAGCTGGCCATTAAATCAGACGCGCCTGCCTTCTGGGGCGCCTCTGAAGTAAAATCAATAGCTTTTTTCGAGACAAACCAGAAAGGACGCGAGGAGGTTGTATATCCAACTTCTTTGGATAAGAATGACGTTGCAGGTACAATCTTGATTACATACAATGGCGTTCCTAGCGCATACTTAGATGTTCTGGTATATGATGTAGACATCTACAATCCAACAAAGTTCGTTCTTGCAGAATTCTTTAGATGTCTGCTTATCACTGCTCCAATTGCACTTGCTGTAGCGATATTGATGGCATATTTTGTATCAAAGAAAACAGGCAAAATCATTAAGGGCATCAAGGATTCACTGTATAATCTTTCTCGTGGTCAATATGATATCCAGCCACCAGACTCTAAGGTTGAGGAATATCATGAGATTTCAAAATCAATCAACATGCTTGGCGAGGACCTGGAAAGACACTCTAGAAGCAGAAAAGAGTGGATTAGGAATATATCTCACGACCTCAATACTCCTATTACTTCAATGAACCTTCTTCTTGATGGTGCAATGGATGGATTCTTCCCAATTGATAAGTCTCTCATTGAAAATCTCAAGAAGGAGAATGATACGCTCAAAGAGCGCGTAGCTTCTGTTTCTTACTACTCTTATCTCCTTTCCCCATCTGTTAACTTTGCAATGGCAGAAGAGAGCCTTATGAACATCGTAGATGAGGTTTTGCAGCTTGGTGGGTATGATGCTAGGGTAGAGTTCAATCCAGAAACAGTAATCTCCGGTGACTATGCAATCATGAAGAGAGCAATCGAGGAAGTAGTAAAGAATGCCATTATGTATAGAACATCTGACCGTGAGATAATTATCAGATGCGAAGATGGAGATGGCAGTCGCATTGTTAAAGTACTCAATGATGGCAAGCTTCCAAATCCTCTTCCTCTCTTCTTCGAGCCATGGGCAAGAGGAGATGACTCAAGAACTGAGGGCGGTTCTGGCTTGGGTCTTTCGATTGTATACCAAGCAATGGAGCTGCATCATGGCTCTGTTGCAATTAGCGAAGAAAATGGTGTTGTCTCTGTTACTCTTGAATTTCCAAACATGAGATGACGACATCGGAATAGAGCTCTCTGAGCTCTATTTTTTTGCCATCCCAGATAGCATAGGAAGGTGGATTGCCACCCTTTGGAATGGATGTTGACCCAGGGTTTAGCCAAATGACACCATTTTCCCTTCTGAGAACTGGAAGATGGGTATGTCCCTGCATGATTACATCAATATTGTCTGGATGCTTTTCAAAAGAGAACACGTGGCCATGTGTCATGAATATTCGCTTTTTGTCTGCAATTAGCATATTGCTATCTGACATGCAGCTGAAAGGGAGCACCATCTGGTCAACTTCTGCTTCACAGTTTCCTCTGACGGAGATGATTATATCCTTCATCTCAGACAGAAGCCTTATGACTTCTTTTGGGCAATAGCTTTCAGGAAGGTCATTTCTTGGACCATGATACAAAAGGTCTCCCAGAAGAAGCAGTGCTTCTGGCTTTTCTCTCTCAACAATCTCCTTAAGCCTTTCAACAGGCTTCTTTGCTCCGTGCAGATCTGATGCAATTACAATGTTCATACAATTAGTATATTAGAGAGCAATTTGTTTTAAAATAGTAAAAAGTGGGGCAATTATAACACAGCACCGAATGCCTTCTTCTAGAAAACTACAAATAACTTAGACGGTATGTACAAATGCTTGTGAGAAGATATCACTGTAGCAAACCTCAGGCATATGAGCATAGCTCAAAAAAACTGAATCTCCCCTGATAGCCACCCTCGTGGCTATCTCTTTTTTTAGGGGAGATACACAAGAAAAACATTTTATGTTGATAGTTAGCACACAGAAGTTTGCAATACTTTATTTGCGATAAAAGAAAGAAGTTTTTTCATACAAACCTCCTAAGAAGCCTTTGGGCTTCTTTTTTATCACTCTTTTACGCTGAATCCGAGGTCCTCGATGATATTGCGGATCTTGCCGTTGTCTTCCAATACTGGGTTGACAACAATTACCTTATCGTCCTCAATCTTGACCTTAACATCTCCATATCCCTTTGACTTGAGAGCATTTTCGATGTTGATAATATTACCTTCTTTAGTTGCGCCGTGGATTCTATAAATTGTAGCCATATTGAACTCCTTGAAATATTTTATTTTGAA
>JAGBWX010000079.1 GCA_017629575.1 Spirochaetales bacterium
CTGGTGCTGCTGCTTCTTCCTTCTTGCCGCATGATACGAGCATTAAGAGAGCGAGAAGAACAACTGCGAGTGTAGAAAAAGTCTTTTTCATACGCCTATATCTCCTTCTTTAATATATTGCATATTTCGAGTTTATAGTCTTTTAGGGCTTTCCGCAATAATTGTTTAGCGTTTTTTTCATATTTTAAGCATTATAAATGAATATAAATGCAAGATTTACCATAAAACTATAAAAATACGGAAAATTTATTAGTTTTTTATGTTTTTCTAATAACAAATTCATTCAGGTTAATATTTTTATATCTATTTTCTTTGGTATGTCGATTTTTGCGCCAAATTTCTTGCCAATATCGAAACTTTTTCCATCATTTACCGAAGATGTATATTTTTTTGTTCTAAGCCTAGCTTTTGTAAACACGAGTTTCTTGCTAAGTAACATATTTTCATTTTTAATCTTCATTAATGCATGAACAGTATCTGCAGAGGTATTTGAAAGCTGCTTTCTCATCTCAGGGAGAGCTCCGATTATAAAGCTATCTTTAGTAATTTTAATTCCGTTCTTCCTGTTCTTCTTAACTTCGGAATCTGCACTGGCGAGTATAAAGTCAAAGAGATACAAGGCGAACTCTACTTGCTCAAATTTGCCATAGCATGTTGAGCAGTTTTGATCATCATGCTTGGATCTTACAATAAAGACGCCAGTTGCCTCGGAAACGAAACTTAAGATACATGTTATGTAGTGAGGTGTTCTTCCGCTTGAATAGATTGGTGCAAAGTAGAGTTTCTCTTCATTGGCCACAGCAGTAGTGCTTGTGTTGCTTAGCATGAGGTCTCTTGCTTTCTTTAGCGCCTGCATAGCTTCATTCTCAAATGGAGATGAGCTTAGGGCTATTAGCTTTTCAATTCTTTCATGCTTTTTGTGCATGTCAATCAAAGATTGCTTCAGTTTTGATTTATCAAAGCCTTCATCAATTCCCAAACATTGGCATATATGTCTGAAGAAGGGGCTATGGCCTGACAGTGTCCCTGTTATTGCATAGTCAAGAGCGTGGGCAAGTTCATGTATGAGAATATTGTTGCGAGTTGCAAGATCAAGTTCCATCACGCTCTCATTTATTACAATGAGAAGATACTTATCATTGAAGAATCCAAGAGCATGGTCATTTAGTTCAGGTGCAATGACAATATCTTTGAAGACAGGAGAGGAGAAGGAGAATTCCTTCTTTGCTGATTGAACAAGTTCAATAAGAAAGGCTAAAGCTCTGCTTCGCTCTTCATTTATGGAATCTGATGTAACTCTGATGATTCTTTCCACATTGATAATGTAGACCAATTTTTTATTTTTGCTAATATTATTATCTATGTTTTCATATGATTTTAGATTACGAAAGGGAGAAAGAGTTATTTATGGACCTTCTATTTTGTTGAAGGTTATTTGTCTCTTTTTCTCTATTCTTCTTTCCTTTGGATTTATCTCTGTATTGATGGATGGAAGCTTTTCTATTGCATCCCTTATTCCAACAGTTATTCTGCTACTGCTTCTTCTGACTCTTTCTTATCGTGACAATTGGTGTTTCGACAACAAGGAAAAGACTATCAAATATGTTTGGGGCTTTGGTCCGTTTGTAAAGAAGCTTGTTCTCAGCTATGAAGAAATAAAGAGAATCGAGGTTACTCATTTTATTAAGGGTATTCCAGATAACGCAGCAAAACAGGATCCTAGCTGGAGACATAGAGCTCAGGTAGTCCTAGCTTTGAGAGTTGATGAAGATACTAAGTATGATCTTGAAATCATTGATGAGAAGAAATCTGGTGGCAAACTTGAGAGGAATGCTTCTTGGCTCTCTGGATTTACAGGGATTTCCCTCTATGTAGATAGACCAAGAAATACAAAGTCTTTGGGTGGAGTTGAGGAAATCTTCTTCAGAAAGAAGGGTAGATAAACTCATAGATACGACAAAGAGGCTGCTCTAGAAAAACGAGCAGCCTCTCTTTTTTACCTTTTATTGTAAATACTAGCCCCAATAAAAAAACAGCTACAAAATGATTTGCAGCTGCCTTTTATAGAATCGCTCAAGCGACTCGATTTGTCTTATGCTTCCTTGCTATGATCTTCTTTGTCATAGTGCCAGCAAGCACACTTGTGGTTTTCGCTAATATCGAACATTGGAGGAATGTGGTTCTTACAATACTCCATCTTCTTTGGACATCTGTCGTAGAAGTAACATCCGAATCTTTCCTTATCCGGTGAAGGTACGTCTCCTTCAAGAACGATTCTCTTTCTTGTCTTCTCAATTTCTGGATCTGGTACAGGAGCCGCAGAAAGAAGTGCTTCTGTATATGGATGGCATGGATTCTTGTAAAGCTCGTTAGCTTCTGAGATTTCCATAATCTTTCCAAGATACATAACAACAACTCTGTCTGAGATGTGCTGGATAACAGCCAGGTCATGAGCAATGAAGAGGAATGTGATTCCAAGTTCCTGCTGGAGATCCTGGATGAGGTTGAGAACCTGAGCCTGGATTGATACGTCAAGAGCTGATACTGGTTCGTCAGCAAGGATGATTTTTGGATTGAGAGCAAGTGCTCTTGCAATGCCGACTCTCTGCTTCTGACCACCTGAGAACTCGTGTGGGTATCTATTCTTGAATGCAATGTTGATACCAACCTTATCCATAAGCTCTTCAACTCTGTTGTCGATTTCTTCTTTAGTCCACTTGTGGTCAAGAAGGCCTCTAGCATTATAGATTTCGAGTGGTTCTGCAATAATGTTTGCAACAGTCATTCTTGGGTCAAGAGATGAATATGGATCCTGGAAGATCATCTGGATCTGTCTTCTTTCCTTGAGAAGTGTTCTGTTATCAGCCTTGCAAAGATCAACATCATTGAAGATAACTTCGCCGCCAGTAGGCTTATGAAGCTGTGCAATAGATCTAATTGTTGTACTCTTACCGCAGCCAGATTCACCTACGATACCAAGGATTTCTCCTTCGTATACGTCAAATGAGATACCATCTACAGCTCTAATAGCACCAATCTGCTTCTTGAAAATGCCGCCATTGGAGATTGGGAAGTGCTGGTATAGGTCTTTGACCTTGAGAATTACTTTCTTTTCATCAGCCATCTTATTTAATCTCCTTTAAAGCTTCAGCGATTTCTTCCTCTGATGCATAGAGCCAGCAGGATACGCTGTGGTCTGGATCGATCTGCTTTGTTGGTGGGTAGCACTTATGGCAGACATCGATGTCCTTATGACATCTTGGGTGGAATGGACAGCATGGAGGAAGGTCAATTACGTTTGGTGGCTGACCTTCGATTGAGAACAGCTTTTCCTTCTTGCCCTTATCTTCAAGCTTAGGAACAGATGCAATAAGACCTTCTGTGTAAGGATGGAGAGGTTCCTTGAAGAGCTTGTCTGTTGGAGCTTTCTCAACAATCTTACCTGCATACATAACACATACGTTATCGCACATGCCAGCAACAACACCGAGATCGTGTGTGATGAGGATAACTGCAGTGTTGAACTTCTCGTTCATCTTTCCAATAAGCTCAAGAATCTGAGCCTGGATTGTTACGTCCAAAGCAGTTGTTGGTTCGTCTGCAATGAGAACCTCAGCGTTGCATGAGAGAGCCATAGCGATCATAACTCTCTGTCTCATACCACCAGAGAACTGGTGAGGATACTGGTCGATTCTCTTCTCTGGTGAAGGGATACCTACCTCGCCAAGCATCTTGATTGCCTTTTCTCTAGCTTCCTGCTTTGAAACCTTCTGATGAAGAGTGATTGTCTCAATCATCTGAGTTGAAATCTTTAAGAATGGGTTGAGGGAAGACATTGGGTCCTGGAAGATCATGGAAATCTTGTTTCCTCTGATGTTTCTCAGTTCCTTCTCTGAAAGCTTGAGAATGTCTTCGCCTTCGTACAATACTTCACCGCCAACGATCTTTCCTGGAGGGGAAGGAACAAGGCGCATGATTGAAAGGTTTGTAACAGACTTACCACAGCCTGATTCACCTACAAGACCGATTGTCTCACCTCTATGAACCTGGAATGAAACGCCATCAACAGCCTTGAGAATGCCAGCATCTGTCTTGAAGTATGTCTGTAGTTCTTTTACGTCAAGAATAATATCTTCGTTTTTGAATTCTTTCATCCTTCACTCCTTATAGCTGGTTCTTGCTCTGTGGGTCGAATGCATCTCTCAGGCCGTCGCCGAGGAAGTTCATAGCGAAGAGGAAGATAACCATTGTCAATGATGGGTAGATAAGCTTCCAAGGATAGAGTGTCATGGAGCTTACAGCATCACCGATGAGAGAACCCCAAGATGCATAAGGAGCCTGAACACCCAAGCCTAAGAAGGAAAGGAATGACTCCTGCATAATGAAGTTAGGGATTCTGATTGTTGAGTAAACAATGATAATGGAGAGTGAGTTAGGAATCATGTGTCTTGTGATGATTCTAGCTGTAGATGCACCCATTGATCTTGCTGCCTCAACATATTCCTGATTCTTGAGAGACATGATCTGTCCTCTAACCATTCTTGCGATTGTCAGCCAAGAGATGAGGGCAAGTGCAATGAAGAGGTTGATGATAGATCTATCAAAGATAGCCATCATGATGATAACGAGGAGCATGTATGGAAGGCCGTACATAACGTCAACGAATCTCATGAGGTAGTAGTCAACTCTGCCACCGATATAGCCTGCGAGAGAACCTACGAGAATACCGATGAGGATAGATGTGATTGTACCTACAAGACCGATACCGATAGATACTCTTGAGCCATAGACGATTCTGGAAAGCATGTCTCTTCCAAGATAGTCTGTGCCAAGGTAATAGCGTCTGTCATGAGTCTTTGTAGCTAAGATATCTGCGGAGATTCCATATGAAAGTTCCTGATGTTCTTCATATGGGAATGTCTGAGAAGGATTTTCCTTAAGATTTGCCTTAACAGTCTTGAGTGCATCTCTCTTTACCTGAGTTTCAATCTTTCCATAAACGTTAGCCTTAGCCTTTGTTTCGAAATCCTTTTCTGAGAAGTTTGCAAAGTCAATTTCTGCCTGTGCTGTTGCGTCTTCTGTTGAGATTTCGGAATCCTTAGACTTAATCTCGTTTACGAGAGCCATCTTGAGCTCCTTCTCTACAGATGTGTCAAGAACAGCTCTGTCAAGACCGAGCATTGATGCGTAGATATCTGCAATCTCATTGTAGTTGAGCTTCTTGAGGTTTGTGTTCTTACCATTGACATTCTTGTAAAGGCCATTGATTGTAACCATTACATCATTCTGAATCTTATCTTCAACCTTCTCGATTGCTGAGAGGTCAGACTTAGACCATTCGAATGCTCCTGCTGCTCTCTGAGCTTCACCAGCTTCTAAGAGGTAGCTCCAAACCTTATTTGTCTTGTCGTTTGCAATCCAATTCTTGATCATTGCATCATTTTCTTCGCCAACGACAAGTCTTCCCTGCTTCCAAGCGTTGTAGTAGAGATCCTGCATCTTCTTCTCAAGCATGAGCTCGCCTGATGTCTTTGAGAAAGAAGGCTTTAAATGCTGGTGCTCAGTAACAACCTCATCATATGGATAGAGTGGGAACATATCAGCGCAAATGGCAATAAGAGCGTAGATGATAACAACGATGAGACCAAGGATGGCCATCTTGTTCTTCTTCAGTCTCTTCCATGCTTCTTTTGTTAAGCTGGTGCCTTCAACAATCTGATTGAATTCATTAGTTGTAACGTTCTTTTTTTTCTTACTAAACATTTCGGCACCTTATTTGTATGTGATTCTTGGATCAAGAAGTGAATAGACGATATCAACGAGGAAGTTCATGATAACAAGGATTGTTGAGTAGACGATAACTACACCAACAATGAGTGTATAGTCTCTGTTGAAGGAAGACTGTACGAAGAACTTACCAAGTCCAGGTACTCTGAATACCTGTTCGACAACGATACTTCCTGTGATGATACCTGCGAAAGCTGGTCCGAGGTAAGAAACGATAGGAAGCATTGCGCCCTTCATTGCATGCTTGAAGATGATTGTTGACTGCTTCATGCCCTTTGCCTTAGCTGTTCTGATGTAATCAGAGCGAAGAGTTTCAAGCATTGAAGATCTTGTAAGACGAGCAACGTCTGCATAGTATGCGAATGAAAGTGATACTACTGGGAGAACTGCTGTTGCAAATGTAGTTTCTCCATCCATGAACCAACCTGAAGTTGGAAGGATCTTGAGCTGCATTGCAAAGATGTACTGAAGAAGTGGTCCAACAACAAAGAGAGGGATGGAAAGACCAAGTGCTGCGAGAGCCATCGGAACATAGTCAAGTACAGTATTCTGCTTGAGTGCGGCAGTGATACCGAGGGAAATTCCAAATACTAGGGCAACAGCCATAGCCATGCATCCGAGGATGATTGAGTTTGGAAGAGAATTGAAAATAAGTGAGTTAACATCGTGGTCCTTATATTTATAGGAAGGGCCAAGATCTCCTCTAAGTACATCGAATAGATATCTTCCATACTGCTGGATAAGAGGTTCATCCATGTGGTACTTTGCCTCAATGTTCCTCTTAATTACTTCTGGAAGTGCTCTTTCTCCATCAAACGGACCGCCTGGGGCGATACGTACGATAAAGAAGCTGAGTGTAACAATTACCAGCAGTGTAGGTATCATACCGATGAGTCGCTTTATGATGTATTTTGACATGCACAACTCCTAATGGGTCAATTCTAAAGATTAGATAGTTTTTGTTCAACTGCAGAAATTCTTATTTATGCAATAAAAAATGCATAAAAATAGAATAAATTTACACTCAAATTATTTCAATTCTAATATTCGTGATTGACCTAAAATATTGTAACAAAAGAAATAAGACTATTAAATCCACTCCTTTTGCTATATTCCACCAAAATGAATTATAACTAATCTAAAATCTTTTGTGTAGTATGTATATTCATCAGCACAAGACCATTAAAGCGTTTGTTGAATCCTCTTTGTTTGATTTCAGATTCATTTCTGTCTGTTGCTCAATTTTAGCCTTTGGGCTAACCTTGATGTTGTGAAGAAGATTTATGTTGAAAGTCTTGGATGTGCCAAGAACCAGGTTGATTCAGAGCTCTTGATTACTTATGCCCTCGAAAATGGATATCAGAGGGTTGAGGAAGCTGAAGAGGCGGACGTAATTGTTGTAAATACATGTGGTTTCATTGAAAGTGCCAAGGAAGAGTCCATTAGCACATTTTTCGCATTGAAGGAGCTTAAGCCTGAGGCTAAGATCATTCTTGCGGGCTGTCTTGCCCAAAGATATGGCAATGAAATCGAGCTTGAGGAGGCCTCTGCTATCTTTGGCAACCACGATCTTTCAAAATTCCCAGAAGTTCTTGCCGAACTTGAAGCTGAAAGCCAGAAGATAGCCATCCCTGAGTATCCAGATCCAGATAGGGAAAGGGATGATAGAAAAATCCTTCTTTCATTCCCAAGAAGTGCCTATCTCAAGATATCAGAGGGCTGCAACCATTGCTGCAACTACTGCGCAATCCCTATCATTAGGGGACCTCTGAGAAGCCGACCTTTCGAAAGTGTTGTAAAAGAAGCTGAGAGATTGATCTCTGAAGGCATCTATGAAATCAATATCATTGCCCAGGACTTAGGCGCATATGGCTTGGATTTATATGGAAGATCAAGATTCGTTGAACTTATGGACGCTCTTTCATCATTGGAGGGCGAGTTTGTTCTGAGAATGCTCTACATCCATCCTGATACATTCCCAGAAGGCCTGATAGAGCTTACGGCTGAAAGAAAGAAGATTCTTCCATATTTTGACATTCCATTCCAGCATGCTCATCCTGAGGTTCTCAAGCTCATGAAGAGAAGCGGAAACACAGAAGTTTATGCTGGTCTCATCAACAGAATCAGAGAAAAGTGCAAAGATGCAGTAATTAGATCTACCTTGATGCTTGGATTCCCAGGCGAAGATAGAAGTGCCTTCGAAGAACTCTTGAGATTTGTCAATGTTGCAAAGCTTGATTGGATGGGTTCCTTCCTCTATTCAAGAGAAGAAGATACCCCAGCCTACGAGATGAGAGGCGAGAAGGAGCACAACAAAGCACACAAGATTGCAGCTAAGTGGCAGAAGGAGCTTGAAGCAGCTCAGAGTCCAATCACATCAGCTCGCCTCGAGAGATTTGTTGGCAATGTCTACGATGCGCTTATTGAAGAAAAGGTCGAAGGTGAGGATCTTGCCATCGGAAGAATCTACGCACAGGCTCCAGATGTAGATGGTTTGACTGTAATTATGGGTCGCGACATGAATCCTGGCGATGTTGTAAAGGTTGGAATCAGAGCTGTTAGAGGCGTTGACCTCGAAGGAGTCAAGCTTTGATTGATATCGAAACGCTGAACGAGGCTCAGAGAGAGGCTGTTTTAGACTTTGACCATAACCTCTTGATTCTTGCTTGTGCAGGCTCCGGAAAGACAAGGACAATCACATCGAAAATCGCTTACGCCCTTGAGCAGGGCATATATAGGCCACACCAGATTCTCGCCGTTACATTTACCAACAGAGCGGCAAAGGAAATGCGAGATAGAATTGCATCTCTTTTGCCAGATATGGATATTTCAAATCTGGAGATGAGGACATTCCATTCCTTTGGCGCGTTCCTTTTAAGGCGTTTTGGTCATGAGGTTGGACTTGATCCTAACTTTTGTATCTATGACGATGATGATAGCCTAGCATTGCTATCTACAGTAGCAAAAGTAGATAAAAAGGACCTGAGAATCTATCAAAAGTGTATTTCTAAGGCGAAAGATTTAGGCCTTTCACCAGAATCCCATGGCCTTGCAGACATCAGCGCAGACCCAAAGTTCAGAGCTGTGTTCACAGGTTACGAGGAAGCTCTTGAAAAGACTGGCAATGTGGACTTTGCGGACTTGATCAGAATTCCTGCGAATCTCCTTGCTCGCCCAAATAGTGAGGCCGGAGAATATTGCAAGAGCAGATTCAAGCTTATTCTTGTAGACGAGTATCAGGACTCAAACAAAGAGCAGTTCAGATTCTTGAGAAACCTTGTTGCTGAGGATGCAAAGCTTGTTGTTGTTGGCGATGACGATCAGTCTATCTACTCCTTCAGAGGTGCAGATGTTAGCAACATCCTTTCCTTCTCAAACCAGTTTGAAAATGTTAGGGAAGTAAAGCTTGAGAAGAACTATCGTTCAACAAATGAGATATTGCTTCCTGCTGGTGCTTTGATCAAGAACAACAAGTCCAGACATAGCAAGGAGATTGTTTCTGCAGATGGAAAGACTGGAAAGAAGCCATCTGTTATGGTCTCTCTATCTGGTAAGGCAGAGGCTGAAAGAATTGCAAATTTAATTGCAAATGTCAGGGATTATGATAATACGGCAATCCTATATAGAACAAATGCTCAATCTCAGCTCTTTGAGCAGCAGCTAATGCTTAAGAGAATTCCATACAAAGTAGTTGGTGCACTTAAGTTCTATGAAAGAGAGGAAGTAAAGGACTCATTGGCGCTTTTATATTTGGCAATGAATCACAAGGACAATGTTTCTTTCAGAAGAATGATCAATAAGCCTGCCAGAGGAATGGGTGAAATTACACAAAATAAGATAATGGCTCTGAGTGAAGATATGCATGAGGCCCTTAATATATATAAGGATACAGCCAAGGGTGCTGCTTGCGAAGGCGCAAAACTCTTTTTGTCCGCATGGGACAATATGGAGAGGCGTCTTGATGGCGGTGAAAATCTTGGAGATGTACTTGCCAAAGCATTGGAAGAATTCAAAATCCTTGACCACTACAATTCTGAACCAGACAAGGCAACGAGAATTGCGAAGAATGAAAACCTTGGTGAGCTTGTAAACGTTCTCAAGGAAACTGGATCAGGAAGAGCAGCTCTTGTTTCATTTCTCGAGAAGCTTACTTTGGACTCAACAACACTGGGTGAACATGACTCAAGGGATGAAAGAGGTGTAACTCTCATTACAATGCACAATACAAAAGGCCTTGAGTATGACAACGTGTTCTGTGTTGGTCTTGAACAGTCCTTGATTCCAGGAAGAAATAAGGACCTTCCTAGTGAAAAGGAAGAGGAAAGAAGAATCTTATACGTAGCAATGACCAGAGCAAGAAAGACGCTATATCTTTCTTACGCTAAAAATAGAATGATGTGGGGTCACACTGAGACATCATTCCCATCTGCATTTTTAAAGGAAATACCCAAGGAGATGCTTGGTGGCGAGGTGTTCGATATCTATAGAGACCACGTAAACTTGTCTGCATCTTCCCCATCTAACTATGTTGGACAGAGCATTCAGTACAAGCCAAGGACTACAGTTTCGAACAAGCCTCAGTGGGCAATGAATATCGACATTCCTGCCAATAAGCCAAAGGTAAACGTCATCAAGAAGAGCAATGTGCGCTTTGAAGTTGGCGATAAAGTGCGCAGCGCTAACTATGGTGAAGGCGTTGTAGACAATATTGAGGATAGGGGAACAAAGAGGATTCTGACTATACAGTTTGGATCTAGGACAGCAAAGTTTGTTGAGGGCATAGCACCTCTTGAAAAACTATAGCATCTGTATTTTGCTTATTTTTGTCTGAATCGTTTGTTTTCTTGACTAGACAAGTATTTAGCTTTTGCATATACTTCTTTTTTGTGCGACTTCTGTATAGATGGCGCATATCCCGTACGGCCTTATATGACAATTTGCCGAGGAAAGGGACCCCACACCCCTGACCAAGACAAGGCGTTGTATGTTGTTCAGGATACCTTTGGGAGTCATCCCTACCATGCGGAAGGAAGCGGTCTACAAGCTTCTCAGCCAATCCTTTCCCCGGAAAACCCGCAGAAGTAAGGACCCAACAGGTCGGTGAACCTGAACAAGATGAGGAAAGTGGAGATAGTCCCCTGGATAAGGACTTCGAAGCAGACACAAGGTGGATCTAGCCGATCCGTTGTACGCTTGAAAGAGGAAGAGCATTGCTTTTCGGAAAAAAGAAAAATTTAGGATGTAGTTATGAAGACTATTTTTGTAAAGCCAGCATCAATTGAAAAGAAATGGTATGTAATTGATGCAGAGGGAAAGAACCTCGGTAGAGTAGCAGTTAAGGCTGCTAGAATTCTCAGAGGTAAGGATAAGCCAGAATACGTTCCTCACCAGGATCTTGGTGATTACGTAATCATCATTAACGCAGCCAAGGCTACTGTCACCGGTAACAAAGTAGAAGATAAGATGTATTATCGCCACTCAATGTATCCAGGTGGACTTAAGGCTGAGTCCTATGGAAAGATGCTTCAGAGAAAGCCAACCTATCCAATGGAACACGCAGTAAAGGGTATGCTTCCTTCAGGAAAGCTCGGCAAGAGACTCTTCCTCAACGTAAAGATTTACGCTGGCGCAGAGCACCCACACCAGGCACAGCAGCCAATTGCTGTTGAGATGTAAGGAGGTAGGTTAAGATGGCAAATATCAATCTTGGTCAGGGCGTAGGCCGCAGAAAGACAGCTGTTGCAAGAGTATATCTCAGAGAAGGCAACGGTGAAATCATCATCAACGGAAAGAAGGTTGACGAGTACTTTGTTGACGCAATCAACGCAGCAGTAGTAGCTCAGCCATTCGCTGTAACAGAGACAGTTGGCAAGTACAACGTACTTATCAATGTTCAGGGTGGTGGTATCAATGGTCAGGCAGAAGCTTGCAGACACGGTATCTCAAGAGCTCTTGTTGATATGGACGAGACACTCAAGCCAGCACTTCACCACGCAGGCTTCATGACTAGAGACCCAAGAATGGTCGAAAGAAAGAAGTACGGTCAGCGCGGAGCAAGAAGACGCTTCCAGTTCTCAAAGAGATAATCGCATTATCTTCATTCAGGACCAGCCACTTGTGCTGGTCTTTTTTATTTCTTAATCTATCTTCATGAATGCATATGACAAGGCGCTTAGCCTGCTTTCTGTAAGAGAACATACAGCCAAGGAAATTATGAGAAAGCTTTCGGATAAAGGATTTCCGAAGGACGAGATTGAATTGGCCATCGCTCGTCTTATTTCTCAGAATTATTTGAGCGAGGAGCGCTTTGCAGAGTCATATATTCGATCGAGACTGAAAAAGACAGCAGAAGGAAAGTCCTTATTGAAAATGCGTCTATGCGAAAAAGGCACTCCATCCTCTATTGCAGATGAGTATCTTTCCTATGCGTGGGATGAGAAAGCATACATTCCTTCCCTAGAAAAGGAATATAATTCTCTTTGTTCTAAAAAAGGCCGCGAGAAGGCATATGCCAAGTTGCTTTCAAAAGGGTTTACCATTTCTGAGATTAGGTCGATTTCTGAGGAAGATTTTGAATTTTGATTCTTAATGGAAAAATTAACAACTTCAAGAAATCAGATAAAAGTGCAGCTCATGAACCTGCGAATTCTTTTTCAGAGTCAATTTTTGTATGAAAAGCACGAATGCCTTTGAGTGTTCGATATCTTATTTTTCCGTATTATTGAAGTTTTGGCACATTTTCTTTGCGTAAAAGAATTTCTCGATTTACGTATACGGCGTCTATCATTCTTGACTTTCACCCTCATTTCAGTAGATATTTATCTAGAGAAAATAACAAAAATAAAAAATACAGGAGAATTCTCAATGAGCATTATCGAACACATTGAAGCAAGAGAAATTCTTGATTCACGTGGTAATCCAACAGTAGAAGTAGACGTATATCTCGAAGACGGTTCTTTTGGCCGCGCTGCAGTTCCATCAGGAGCTTCAACAGGCGTTCATGAAGCAGTAGAGCTTCGCGATGGCGACAAGAAGAGATACCTCGGCAAGGGTTGTCTCAAGGCAGTTGAAAACGTTAACAATATCATCGCTCCAGCAATCGAGGGCATGAACGCTCTTGATCAGGGCGCTATCGACCATGCAATGATCGAGCTCGACGGCACACCAAACAAGGGTAAGCTCGGTGCAAACGCTATCCTCGGCGTATCAATGGCTGTAGCAAGAGCTGCTGCTGATTGCCTTGGCGTTGAACTTTTCAAGTACCTCGGCACATATCATGCATGTACACTCCCAGTTCCAATGGCTAACATCCTCAACGGTGGCGCACACTCAGACAACAAGGTTGACTTCCAGGAATTCATGGTTATGCCAATCGGCGCTTCTTCAATCAGAGAAGCTGTTAGAATGGTTGCTGAAGTATTCCACAACCTCAAGGCTGTTCTTAAGGGCAGAGGCTACAACACTGGTGTAGGTGACGAAGGTGGCTTTGCTCCAGACCTCCAGTCAAACGAAGAAGCTCTCGAAGTTATCATGGAAGCTATTGCTAAGGCTGGTTACACAGCAGGCAGAGACGGCGACTTCATGATCGCACTCGACCCAGCATGTTCAGAACTCTATGACGAAGAAACAAAGCTTTACACACTCAAGTGGACAACTGGCGAGCAGAAGACTTCTGCTGAAATGGTTGACCTCTGGGAAAGCTGGGTAAACAAGTATCCTATCATCTCAATCGAAGACGGCATGGCTGAAGACGACTGGGAAGGCTGGAAGATGCTTACAGACAGAATCGGTGACAGAGTTCAGCTCGTTGGTGACGACCTCTTCGTAACAAACGCTGCAAGACTCAAGATGGGCCTCGAGAAGAAGGTTGCTAACTCAATCCTCATCAAGGTTAACCAGATTGGTACAATCACAGAAACATATGAAGCAATCAGACTTGCTGAGAAGAACGGCTACACAGCAGTTGTTTCTCACAGATCTGGTGAGACAGAAGACAGCTTCATCGCTGACCTCGTAGTTGCACTTGAGACAGGAGAGATCAAGACAGGTTCAATGTCAAGATCAGACAGACTTGCAAAGTACAACCAGCTTATGAGAATCGAGGATAGCCTCGGTGACGAAGCTGTATACGCAGGTAGAGACGCATTCAACGTTCTCTAATATTAAATAGAGCCGCCCTAGGGTGGCTCTGTCTTTACAGGCATCACAATTAAAAGACAGTTTTTAGTTGCATGTTTGTTAAAGACGGAAAAGTTATAAAAGAGTGCTCTTTTGTTATAATTGTAAATTATTGAATCAAAGGCATTCTCTAAATAAAAAAATAGGTAAAAACAACGGTAAACCAAGAAATCACTGATTTTTGCAGATTTCAATAAAAATTATATAGGAAAAATGTAACTATTTAATGGTTTTTTGATTTAAGTTGACAGTTGAGTATACCGTTTGATACAATACTCAACGTATAACGGAAAAAGGGACAGGCGAACCTTGTGGCTCGCTCCCAAATTATTCAATGGAGGAAACAATGAAAAAGATTCTTTCAATTGCTCTCGTAGCTCTTCTCGCAGTCTCTTCTGCATTCGCAGGATTCTCAGGAACAGCAAAAATCAATCTCGGCGCTAACTTCGAGACAGGCGCATGGGGTTTCGCTAACTCAACAGAACTTGGAAAGCTTGCTTTCACATGGCAGTCAGGCGAAGGCGCATCAGCTAACGAAGGCGCTATCTACGCAGGTATCAAGGGTTCATTCTCAATCAAGTCAGAAAACGGCAAGGCAGCTTCTTGGAACAATGCTCCTGTAGCACTTTCTCTTAAGGGCAGCATCTCAGAAGCATACGTAACAGACGGCAACTGGTCAGTATCAATTCTTGGCGCAGCAGGTGCTCCTGACTATGCAAATTCAGCTGCAATCGATGGCTCAAACAACAAGGTATCTTATAAGTCATCAGCTGCAGCAGCTCCTGGCTTCAAGGTAACAGCTAACGGTTACACAGCAGCACTCGGTGCAGCAGGCAACTGGAAGGCTGAGACAATCGACTGGTCAGCATATGTTGCAACACCAGAGTATGCACTCGCAGAAGGCGTAAAGGCTAACTTCGCAGTAGCAGCATCAGACAACACAGAAATCGCAGCATCAGCTAAGGTTGCTTACGCAGCAGACTTAACAGCATCTCTCGCAGCTGACTTCGGTTACTCAACAGTAGCTAAGGCATTCGATTTCGATATCGCAGCTAACGCATCATACGATAAGTACTCACTTGACGCTTACTACTGGTACAGCAAGAAGAACCTCGGCGCTAAGGCTGTAGCAAAGCTCGATTTAGCTACAATCACAGTAACAGCTAAGGATATCCTTGGTAAGAAGGATCTTACTGCTTCAGCATCAAAGACAATCGATGCAGTTGCTCTTACAGTTTCTGGCGGTTACAACATTGTCGATAAGGCTTGGAAGGCAGGCGCTTCAGCTAAGTATACAGCAGACCTCTACACAGCTAATGCAAGCGTAGATCTTTCAGAAAATGCAAAGAAGCTCGTTGTTAAGGCTTCTGCAGAGTCTTCAAAGATTGTTGCTGGTGCTACACTTAAGGCAGCTTACGAGTCATCTAACCTCCTCCAGAAGGGCTACGGTAAGATTGATACATCATGCACAATCGCTTTCTAATCTAGTTAGAAAACACTTTTATAAAGGCATCGCTTCGGCGGTGCCTTTTTTAATCATTTAATTGACTATATCATCCAAACATGTATGCAAAGGACATCTTCTCTTAGTCTAGATTGAATCAGTGCATTGCATATGATTGCTCCTGTTCCTCTTTTTTTCCTTCAAGACCATTAAGGATATCAAAAGCTGATGCATGACTTAGATTACCACGTTCATTATTCTTTATCTCAATAGGATGAAGCATGCCATTCTCTTCTATAATCAAGTCTATTTAATCATCTCCTGCGCCTTCTCTTTTGTCTCTCCATCTGTAAAAGGAGACACAGTAACAGTAATCTATTCCTGCATTTGAATATGATCTGAGGATTTCAGAAACAACAAATGCTTCAAAGAACTGGCCGGGCATTGCTCCTGATGCCAATTGCTTTGTGTCAGTCATCTGAGAAGATATGAAGCCAATCCAGAATCTCTGAAATAAAGCTTAGGAGTCTTTATGGCTCGTTTAATAACATTATTTGAAAAAGGCTCTAGCAAATATACAATGCAGACGATTTCAGAATTGAAATCCAGTTCTTTATTGTCTTTGAGTCGTTTCCTACTTCATCAGAAATATGGGAATAATTAATCATCCTGCCTGTTCTAACTGTACATGCTAGCTTGAATTATCTGGAAGCTATAGATTATGAACAACAGAAAGCTCCCGGACATCCTTTTCTAGATAAATGCTGATATAACTTGAATAGAACATATTCCAATTCATGTCGGGATCAAGTGCTTAAGGTTATCCTCCTCTGTGGATTGTCTCTCAGATATTATTAGGCTTTTTCGCAGTACTTGACTGTCCCTGATGAAATCTAATGTCGGAAGGAAAAGTTCTGGAAAACTATCCCCCATTATCTCTCGAAGCGAAAATGGTGAAAGTTCAATTATACAGACTCTGCCAGTAAGTGACTCAGATGCATTTACCATCAGCTTCAATGAATGCGACCCTGAAAGCAAAAACAAACCTTTTGACTGTGATTTATCGCATTCAATCTTAACAAGCGGAAATGCCCCCCTGTGTCTTATGTATCTCATCGAGGATGACTGGATATTTATTGACTTCC
>JAGBWX010000080.1 GCA_017629575.1 Spirochaetales bacterium
AAGTCTGAAAGCTTCATGGCAAACTCTGAGGGATTATCTCTCTCCTCTGAGGAAAAAGGCTCTTATGTAGCTTCTTTTGTAAAGGTAGAGGAAAATGGCGAAGTTGCAGTATCTAGGGCTGAGAGCTTGGATGCCTCTGGCGATATTAGCGGGGCTGTAAAAAAGGCAGTATCTCAGCTTGGTGCCGGATATGTAAAGAGTGGGAAGTATCCTGTTGTATTCTCTCCAGAGTCAATGATCCAGATTCTTGATGCATTCTTCCCAATCTTCTCTGGAAAGAGCGCATCTTTAGGGCTTTCTAGACTCAAGGGAAAAGAGGGCGAGAAAGTTGCATCTAACGCTGTAACAATCAAGGACGACCCTTTCTATCCAGGATATCCATTCCAGAGAAGCTATGATGGAGATGGAAAGGCAACATACACAAAGAATGTTATTGAGAAAGGTGTTCTCAATACGCTTCTTTACAACAAGGAATGGGCAGAGAAGGAAGGAAAGGAATCCACTGCAAATTGCCAAAGAAGCGCATTCTCAACATCTAGTGTAATTGCACCTTATTCATTCTATTTTGAAAAGGGAGAGCTGAGTCGCGAAGAACTCTTTAAAAAGGCTGAAGGCGGTGTCTATGTTACTCAGATGAAGGGATTCCATGCTGGTGCAAATGCAGTAAGTGGAGACTTCTCAATTGAGAGCGCAGGATACATGATCAAAGATGGAAAGGCAGAGGAAGCTGTTAAGCAGTTCACTGTAGCTGGCAACTTTTATACTCTCTTGGAGAATATCGTAGCACTGTCAAACGAGCTTGAGTTCGACGTATCGCTCTCGTCTTCTAGAATTGGCTCTCCTGATGTGTTGGTTAAAGAATTATCGATAGCGGGTGTATGATAATAGGCTACCTTCGGGTAGCCATTGTTTTTGGTTTGTGTAATTGAATCAAATAACAAGCTATAACTTTTCTATGACTCGTATCTGCGAAGAGTATTATTACGGTTTGTAAAACTTTTTCGATTTGATATTGTAGGCGATATTTTTGCCAAGTGTCGGAAAATATATTAGACGTTCATCGGAAAAATATCTCACCTCTCGTCGAATAAGGTAGGTTTCGTGATTACGGGCTAGTCCTTATTGGAAGATTAAAAAGGTATCGTTAAACAACTGCAGTCGAGCAAGTTGCTGCCAGTATCCTATCATTGATTATAATGTCTCCCATGTACTTTGAGAAAGAATCCATGAATAAGCGGGTCTTATCCTGATTAGTTTTCCATCTGCTTCAATATCTCTGTTTTCAGTATCTGTTATGATCAAGAGGTTGTCGCAAGATGTTTTTTCAGCTGCTTTTAGGATACTGTTTATTTCTCTTTTTAGTGTCTTTTCATTAGATAAATCATAACATACTTGAATAATCTGTTTTGCCGCATTGCCTTTCACTACGACAAAGTCACACTCGTAGGATGTTTCATTAAGATAGTAGATATCATATTCAAGTGGCTTATAGCGCCTATTGAGTTCTATGTAGACTATGCTTTCAAGTCTCCAGCCTAGGTTGTCTCCCATGAACGCATTCTCTCTGTTGTTCATAAAAGCGATGTCTATTGGATATATCTTCTCATTAGTTACTCTGACTTTGCTTTTGAATGAATACTTCTGCAATCCAGATATCAAGTATACATTCTTAAGATAAGAGACGTAATTCTCGGGAGTATGGCTAGATTTGAAATTGAATGTCATTCTTAGTTTTTCATAGTTAAGAACCATAGGTACATTATTCATCAAATGAGAAGCCATCTTCTCAAAAGAGCTCTTATATCTTATCTGATATCTTTTCTCGATATCGTTTTCCAGTATGTTATTGAATAGAGTGTTTATATAAGTCTGTTTCCGCTTTTCTTCTAAGAGCTCTGGCATTCCTCCATCTGAAATATATTCATCAAACTTCACTCTGAGAAAAGCTCTTTGTTTTGTTGTCTCATGGGAGGTGTCTATATTGCCATATAAACAATATTCAGAAAATGAG
>JAGBWX010000081.1 GCA_017629575.1 Spirochaetales bacterium
CCATAAAATAGTCAAATTTATTATTGACGCTCAAGGTTGCTGAACAATATAGCAAGGATTCAAGATGGCTAAGCAGTGTTCTAGAAAGAACTGGACCTGTGCTCATAGGAGCAAGCTTTATCTCCCAGTCTCCCTTCTTTTCCTCTGCATAAGGAATTTTATTGTCGAAGTCTGAGAACCTTATCCAAGACCTAAGTGTATCTGAATAGTATTGCAGAGATGCAGCATATCTTATAGCTAGATCGACATATATTGAATTATCTTCAGTTCTCTCATAAGCAGATGCAATAGATACTGCAAGTCTAGCAAGATCTTCAGCCAATGCCTCCCCAGCTTGGATTCTTGGTCTATAAAAAGAGAAGAACTCAGGAGTGAATAGAATAGACCTGCTTCTGTAGTATTGGGAAAATACTTCTTTGAGTACATCCTCAAACTTGCCAAGCATTGTTCTCATTGTGGCAATTTCTCTTTCTACAGACCTGCCAATTCCCTTCATGTCTGATTTTTCCTCTGTGGCAAGGAATTCCAAAAGACACATATTCCCAAATCTAGCTTGCTTTCTGGTAAGCTGATCGAGGAAATACATTACTCTTTCCTTAGAATAGGTATCTGAAAGAATCTCTGTAGCTTCATCTTCTATATGGTGGGCCTCATCTATAACTACATGAGTATATCCCGGAAGAACTACTGGCTCATCAAAATCAAGATTGCTTTCAGCTCTATTCTTTGCATCGAGCAAGAGTATATGGTGGTTTGTTACTACAATCTGAGCCTTCTGTGCAGCTCGCCTTGCATTGTAAAAGAAGCAATTTTCGAAGTGAGGACATTTATAGCCCATGCAGTCTTCGCTGTCAGCAAGAAGATTATCCATAAATCTAGCAACATGAGGAGGCGCATCTGCTCTACATCCTGTTTCTGTATTTTTAACCCACTCATCAAGCTTGGCTTCTGGAATATCTGGATCTGTTGTGAGGAGCGCTCTTTCCATATACGCTTCCTCATATCTTCTTCTACATAGATAATTATTTCTTCCAAAAAGAATTGCAGTTGGGATATCTAGATTTAACGCCTGTTTGATAAGAGGAATATCTTTGTCATACAGCTGTCTTTCAAGCGTAATTGTGCTAGTTGCAATGATAACTCTCTTTTCCTGATGCTCATGGCATAGATTAAAAGCAGGTGCAAGATAAGCAAAAGACTTACCAATACCAGTTCCTGCCTCTACTACTACATGTTTATTATTGCAAAAGCCCTCTTCAATCAAGTTAGCCATCTCTAGCTGGCTATCTCTAAAGGCATAGCCATCAAGGCTATTTGCCAAGGCTCCGCCAGGAAGAAAGATATCATCAAGATTCATCTCTATTCCTCTCGCCACTCGGCAAGCTTTCTATGAAGTGTCTTTCTGCCGATAGCCAATACCTCAGATGCCTTTGTCTTATTTCCCTTACAATAAGCAATTGTTTCGAGAATAATCTTCTTCTCTGCCTCGTCCATAGTAATTGGAAGATCTAAGGATATTGAAGAACTGCTTCTAGAGCCTTTGATATGTGGAGGAAGATCATCAACATCGATCATCTTGCTTCTGCACATAACTACTGCAGACTCAATTGCATTTCTTAGTTCCCTGATATTGCCTGGCCAAGAATATTCATACAGAAGTCTTCTTGCTGAAGGTGTAATTCCTTCCATCTTCTTTCCAGATTCATTTGCGAATTTATTCAAGAACTCCAACGACAAAAGCTCAATGTCTTCTTTTCTATCTCTCAATGGTGGAACTTTAATCTCAACAACTGAAAGTCTATAGTAAAGGTCTTCTCTGAAGTTGCCCTTCTTAACTTCCTCAAGGAGATTTCTATTTGTTGCAGCAATAACTCTTACATCGATTTTAATGGTCTTTTCGCCACCAACACGCTCAAATTCTCTTTCCTGAAGAACTCTAAGAAGCTTTACCTGAGTTGCTGCATCTATCTCTCCTATTTCATCCAAGAAAAGAGTTCCTCCATCGGCCATCTCGAATCTACCCTTCTTCTGGGAAACAGCTCCTGTAAAGGAACCCTTTTCATGGCCAAAAAGTTCTGATTCAAGAAGAGTTGATGTCAAAGCTGCACAATGTACTTTGATAAATGGCTTATCGCTGCGAGTTGAAAGTGCATGTAGAGCATCTGCAACGAGTTCTTTTCCTGTTCCTGATTCACCGGAAACAAGAACGGAAACCTTACTTGGTGCAACTTGCTTTATCCTCTCCTGAAGCTCGCTAACCTTTGAGCTCTTTCCAATGATATTTGAGTAGCGCTTTTCCTTCTTGAGCTTC